>JAIUMW010000147.1 GCA_022565365.1 Oceanicaulis sp. | reverse complement strand
GCCGGGTTTGGCCAACGCACGGAAGCGCCAGACCAAAACAGAGAGGATCGCCAGCAGCACCGCGCCCTCAAGGAAGGCTTCGTAGAGCTGGCTGGGATGGCGGGCCAGGCAGAGCGGGTCAGCCTCAAACGTCATCGCCCAGGGCAGGTCCGGCGCCGGGCGGCCCCCCAGCTCGCCATTGATGAAATTGGCCAGGCGCCCGAGCAACAGCCCGATGGGCGTGGCCAGCGCCACTGCGTCGGCGACGCGCAGCAGCGGCGCGCCGTGGGCGCGGGCGGTGAAATACATCGCCAGCGCCACGCCGATCAGCCCGCCATGGAAACTCATCCCGCCTTGCGTGATGCCGGTCACCACGCGCAGCGGTTCCTCCCAGATCATGCTGGTCTGATAGAAGAGCACAAAGCCGATGCGCCCGCCGGCGATCACGCCGACCATCACCCACAAGAGCAGGTCTTCGACAAATTTCGTGTCGAACGGCGCCACTTGCGTCTTGGCCGTAGTCCCCCACAGCGCCGGGCGCTTCACCACGTGCAGCACCAGCGCATAGCCCAGGAACAGCCCGGCGATATAAGCCAGCGCATACCAGCGCAGCTCGAACCAGCCGATGGAGAACAGCACCGGATCAATGAGGTCGAAGCTTGATTGGCAGGCCTGCATGGGCTGGCTCCGGGCGGGAGTTCAGGGCGGGGCTTCAGAACGCGCGCGGCGCCGCGCGCGTTGCACTAGGGTGGGTCGAACGCCTATATACCGCCTTCATAGCAGAGCAGGTGGTGATGTCATGCAATCTCGCAGTCCCTTGTTCGCCGACTTCGCCGATCTGATGACCGACGCGTTCAGCGCCGCTCAGTCCGCCGGAGAAGAGGCGCGCGCGGTGTTCCGCGCCCAGGCCGAACGCATGGCGTCCGAGCTGGATCTGGTCAGCCGCGACGAGGTGGAAAGCCTGCGCGCCCAAAGCGATGCGGCGCTGGCCGAAATCGAATCGCTCAAGGCCCGTCTGGCGGCTCTGGAAGCGGCCAAGGCGCCCAAACCGGCCGCCCGCAAGCCGGCGGCCAAATCGACCACGGCGAAAAAGCCCAAGTAAACACACACCTTGCACCCAGACCCAAATGCGCTGTTGCGCGCGCGTCCGGCGGCGGACTACCGTCAGCCTACGCGCCGGCCCGCTAAATTTGAGTCGCGCGGTGTGAGGGGAGAGGACCGGCATGGATCTCAATACTCAGGAAGTTTCGGGCGTGTTTGATCCGCTCGAATCCATCGAACAGGCCGTGGTGGCCGAACAATACCCCTATGAGCGCGACGAGCTGGAGCTGCACATGGCCGTGCCCGGTTCCTGGCGCGACCACCAGATCTGGTTCGCTTACCGCCCGGAACTGGACGTCATCCACATCTGCGCCAGCCTGGAGCTGAAAGCGCCTGACCATCGCCTGCGCGAAGTGTGCGAACTGATCACGCGCCTCAATGAGCGGCTGTGGGTCGGCCATTTCGATGTGTGGAGCGATGATGGCTCCATCGTGGTCCGCCACGCCCTGACCTTGCCCGATCTCGACCGGGTCTCCGAGGCGCAGGCAGTGGCGCTGATCATTGCCGCCAAGGAGGCCGGCGAACGGCTCTATCCGGCCTTCCACTATCTGCTCTGGAGCGGGAAGACCCCGGCCGAAGCGGTGGCGGCGGCCATGTTCGATACGGTCGGGGAAGCCTGAAACGCCATGTCAGAACAAACAGGTCTTATCGCGCTGCTGGGCGCCGGCCGCATGGGCGCGGCGCTGGCGGCAGGCTGGTTGAAGAAATCGCGCAACCGGGTCGAGCCCGAGCGCATCGTGTTCATCGATCCGCATTTGAGCGACGCCGCGCGCGCGCTGGCCGACGCCAACGGGGTGCGCTGCGAAGCGGCGCTGACGCCCGCTATCGCGCGTCAGGTCAGCGACATCGTGATCGCGGTCAAGCCGGCCATGGTCTCCGAGGTGCTCAGCCCGCTGAAAGATCATCTGCCTGAAAACGCGCTGGCGGTGTCCATCGCGGCGGGCGTGCCGCTGCGCACGCTGGGCCGCGCACTGCCTGGCCGTCCGGCCGTGCGCGCCATGCCCAACACGCCGGGCGCCATCGGCAAGGGCGTGTCCGTCTGCGTCGCCAATGAAGCCGGTGACGGCCCCGATGAGCGCGCGCGCACCGAGCGTCTCCTGAAGCCGGCCGGTCCGGTGGAGTGGGTGGACGACGAGCGCCTGATGGACGTGGTGACCGCCGTGTCCGGGTCGGGCCCCGCCTATGTCTTCCTGTTCTGCGAGGCGCTGGCCGCTGCGGCCGAGGCTGAGGGCCTGCCGCGCGAGCTGGCCCAGCGGCTGGCCGTGCGCACGGTGGCGGGCTCAGGCGCGCTGCTGACCAGCGGCCAGGGCGACGCCAGCGAGCTGCGCCGCACCGTCACCTCGCCCGGCGGCACCACCCAGGCCGGCCTCGACGCCCTGATGGGCGGAGGCGGACTGCCCGGCCTGGTGCGCAATGCGGTGGCCGCCGCGGCGCGGCGTTCGAGGCAGCTGGGGTCGGATTCGAATTAGGCTTGGCTGCCGCCGCAAAACGCCCCCGCGCCACACCGCCACGCTTCGCGCGAGCGTGGAACGCGCTATGCTGGCGTCATGGCCGCTGATTCCCGATACCGGTTTTACGAGTTCTTCTGCGGCGGCGGCATGGCGCGGCTGGGGCTGGGGCGTCATTGGCGGTGTGAGTTCGCCAATGATATCGATCCGGCCAAGCTCGCGGCCTACGCGGATAATTTCGGCGCGGACGTGCTGCGCCCCGGCGATGTGGGCGATGTGACGCCGGACGAATTGCCCGGCGCCGCCGACCTCGCCTGGGCGAGCTTTCCCTGTCAGGATTTGTCGCTGGCCGGCCCGCGCGGCGGGCTGAACGCCGCGCGTTCGGGCGTGTTCTACAGCTTCTGGCGCCTGATGGAGGCGCTGCAAAGCGAGGGCCGGGCGCCGCGCCTGATCGGGCTGGAGAATGTGCCGGGGCTTCTGACCTGTTCGGGCGGCGCGGATTTTACGGCGCTGTGCGAAGCGCTGGATTCGGGCGGCTACCGGTTCGGGGCGGTGGAGATTGATGCGCGCTGGTTCACGCCGCAATCGCGCCCGCGCCTGTTCGTGCTGGCGCTGCGCAAGGACATCCCCATCCCGTCCGATCTGGCGCTGGCGAGCGAGCCCGATCATCTCTCCCCCTTCCTGACCGGCGCGGTGCGCCGGGCGGCGGCGCGCCTGCCCGATCATCTCAAAGCCAACTGGGTGTGGTGGGCGCTGCCCGTGCCGCCGCGCCCCAATGCGGCGCTGATCGACATGCTCGACCCGCCGCGCGCCACGCCCTGGCATGCGCCTGAAGAAACAAAACGCCTGATCGCCATGATGAGCGGGCCGTCGCGGGCACGCCTGAAAGACGCGCGCAAGGCGCCGGGCCCGGTGGCCGGCGCGCTCTACCGGCGCATGCGGGTGGAGAATGGCGTGAAGGTGCAGCGCGCCGAGGTGCGCTTTGACGGGTTGGCGGGGTGTTTGCGCACGCCCGGCGGCGGCTCGTCGCGCCAGTTCGTGGTCTGGGTCAAGAACGGCAAGGTGCGCACCCGGCCCATGACGGCGCGCGAATACGCACGGCTGATGGGCCTGCCCGAGGACTACATCCTGCCCGCGCGCGACAACGCCGCGCTGCATCTGGCCGGGGATGGCGTGTCGGGGGACGCTGTGGCCTTCCTGCGCGAGAACCTGTTTGAGCCGGTGCTCGATGAGGCGCGCACCGCCGTGCTGGCGGCGGAGTAGGGCGATGCGCGCGGCGGTGGTCGGCAGCGGCATAGCCGGGCTCGCCAGCGCCGCCCATCTGGCCCGCGCCGGTCATCAGGTCACCATCTTTGAGCGCTTCGACCAGCCCCGTCCCGTGGGCGCGGGCCTGCTGTTGCAGCCCAGCGGGTTGATGGCGCTGGCCGGGCTGGATTTGCGTGCCGGCGCCGAGGCGCGCGGCGCGCGTGTCAGCCGCCTGATCGGGCGCAATACGCGCGGACGCGCCGTGCTGGATTTGCGTTACAGCGACGGGCGCAAGGGCGATTACGGCGTCGGCATTCACCGCGCCAGCCTGTTTTCCCTGCTGCTGGACACCGCGCGCGAGGCGGGCGCCCACTGGCGCACGGGCGCGGATGTTATCGACATCTCCAGCCCCGACACCGACGCGCCCTGCCTCAATCTGGCCGATGGCGAGACCACGGCGCCGTTTGATCTGGTGCTGGTATGCGACGGCGCCCATTCGCGCCTGCGCCGCATCGTCTGTCCGCAGGCGCGCGAGCGGGTCTTCCCCTGGGGCGCGTTCTGGGCGATCCGCCCCGACCCTCACGGCGCGCGCGAGGGCGAGCTGGAGCAGGTCTATGATGGCTGCCGCATCATGATCGGCCTTCTGCCTGTAGGCGATAATCCGGCTGATCCGGACGGGGCCCCGGGGGTCAGCGTGTTCTGGTCGGTGCGCAGTACCGAGCGCGACGCGGTGATGGCCGCGGGCGACGACGCCTTTCGCGCCGGCTTCGCCCGCTACTGGCCGCGCGCAGGCTTGGCGGTGGGGGAGGCGGGGCTCGATGATTTCGCCTATGCCGCCTATCAGGACACGCTGTGTCCGCGCTGGCGCCGGGGCCGGATCATGCTGCTGGGCGACGCCGCCCACGCCATGAGCCCGCAGCTGGGCCAGGGGGCGAACCTTGCCCTGTGCGACGCGGCGGCGCTGGCCGCAGCGATGGCGGATCACGCGCCGGTGCAGCATGCCCTCAAGGCCGCCGAGCGCGCGCGGAGGCCGAGCGTCCCCTATTACAGCCTGATGAGCCGGGCGCTGACCCCGGTCTTTCAGTCCTCCTCAAAGCTGCTGGGCTGGGCGCGCGACATCGTGTTCAACCTGTCAGGCCGCCTGCCGGGTTTGCGTCACTGGATGGGCTGGACCCTGACGGGGCGCGGCCGCATGCCGTGGTGACCTCAAAGGGCAGTGACGTGTTCACGCCGGCGCAGCGCTCGGCGGTGATGGCGGCGGTGAAGGGGCGCGGCACCAAGCCGGAAATGATCGTGCGCCGGCTCGCCCATGCGCTGGGCTATCGCTTCCGCCTGCACCGCAAGGATTTGCCGGGCAAGCCCGATCTGGTGTTTCCCGGCCGGCGCGCAGTGATCTTCGTGCATGGCTGTTTCTGGCATGGCCATGACTGCGCCCGCGGCGCCCGCCAGCCCAAACAGAACGCCGCCTACTGGTCCGCCAAAATCGCCCGCAACAAGGCGCGGGATGCGGCGAACGCAACAGCGCTGGCCGATGCGGGCTGGCGGGTGCTGACGGTGTGGGAGTGTCAGATGAAGGATCGTGCGGTGCTGGCCGCGCGCCTGCAGGGCTTTCTGGGTCCGTCGGCGCGCGCGCCCGCGCGGCGCGTTTGACGCCCGCCGCCAGCCGGTCTAAAGCCCGCAATCCCCAATCCCGCCTTCAGGACCAGACCCGAACATGACCGTCAAAGTCCGCTTCGCCCCGAGCCCCACCGGGCGTATCCATGTGGGCAATGTGCGCACCGCGCTGATGAACGTGCTGTTCGCGCGCGGGCAGGGCGGGCAAGTGGTGCTGCGCATCGACGACACGGACCTGGAGCGCTCCACCGCCGAGTATGAGCAGGGCATCAAGGATGATCTGACCTGGCTGGGCCTGCACTGGGACGAGACGTTCAACCAGTCGCACCATTTCGACCAGTATGAAGCGGCCAAGGCGCGCCTGGTCGAGGCGGGTTATCTCTATCCCTGCTACGAGACCGAGGACGAGCTGGACCGCAAGCGCAAGATCCAGCGCGCCCAGGGCAAGCCGCCGGTCTATGACCGCGCCGCGCTGAGCCTCACCGACGCCGAGCGCGCTGCGCTGGAGGCTGAAGGACGCACGCCGCACTGGCGCTTCAAGCTGTCAGGCGGGCGCATTGAGTGGACCGATCTGGTGCGCGGGCCCAGCCATATCGAGACCAGCTCGGTCTCCGACCCCATCCTGATCCGCGCCGATGGCAGCTATCTCTACACCCTGCCCAGCGTGGTCGATGACCTTGAAGCGGGTATCACCCACATCATCCGCGGCGAGGATCACGTCACCAATTCGGCCGCCCAGATCGAGATATTCGAGGCGCTGGGCGGCAAGGGCGCCGCGCCGCAAATGGGCCACCACCCGCTCCTCGTGGGCAAGGACGGGGAGAAACTCTCCAAGCGTCTGGGTTCGCTGTCGGTGAAGGGGTTGCGCGAGGACGAGGACATCGAGCCGATGGCCGTTCTCTCCTTGCTGGCCAAGCTCGGCACGTCCGATCCCGTGGAGGCGCGCAGCTCATTGCAGGCGCTGGCGGAAGATTTCGATCTGGCCAAGCTGTCGCGCACGCCTGCGCGCTTTGATCCGGCGGACCTTGAGCGCCTGAACGCCAGACTGGTTCACGAGATGAACTATTCGGACGTGAAGGAACGGCTGGCCGCCCTCAATGCCGATAGCGGCGAGGCGTTCTGGAACGCGGTGCGCGATAATCTTGTGCGCGTGCGCGATGTCGCCGAATGGCGCCAGCTCATTGACGGCCCGGTCACCCCGGTGATCGAGGACGCGGACTTCGCCAAAACCGCTGCTGACCTGCTGCCCGAAGGTCCGCTTGACGCGACCAGCTGGAGCGCCTGGACCGGCGCGGTGAAGGACGCCACGGGCCGCAAGGGCAAGGACCTCTTCATGCCGCTGCGCCTGGCGCTGACCGGCCAGCCGCGCGGACCGGAAATGGCCGTTCTGCTGCCGCTGATCGGCGCCGAGACGGCCCGCGCAAGGCTGCTGGGTCAGGCGCGCTAGCCGTTTCTCGCCCGCCACAGCACCAGCGTGTCGTGATCACCGAGCGTGGCGGGTTGCGCCTGCCCATAGCCCAGCTTGCGTGCGACATTGAGCGACGCGGCATTGCCGGGATCGACGAGGCAGCATGTGCGCGGGGCGGGGAGCGTGGCGTCCGCCCAGCCCAGCACGGCGCGCATGGCTTCGGTGGCGTAGCCGCGCCCGTGGACCGCCGGGCTGAGCACCCAGCCCGCTTCTGGTATGCCTGCGATATCCACGCTGAGATCGCGCCGGAAATCAGCCAGGCCCACCTGGCCGGCGAACGCGCCGGTCTCGCGCTCCTCCAGCGTCCAGTAGCCATAGCCCAATAGCGCCCAGAGCCCGGGAAAGCGCAGCATCCGTCCCCAGCTTTCCGATGGAGTGGAGACGCGCCCGCCGATAAAGCGCACCACGCGCTCATCGCCCCACAGGGCTGCGCAGGCGTCAAAATCCTCCGCGCGAGTTTCGCGCAGTATGAGGCGGGCGGTTTCGAGGACAGGGGTCAGCGGCCCGCTCATTCGTCTGTAGCGGGCAAAGCCGGGATCAACACCACATTGAAATCGCCCCATTCGCCGTCAATGCGGGCGTCGGCCAGGGCGCGATAGTCTGGATCATCCCAGAAATCGCGCGCCGACTGCATGTCCGGCCAGCGGCTGAGCACGATGGACTGAAAGCCGGTCTCGCCCTCCAGCGTCTCCACGTCTCCCGTCACCGCCATATAGCGCCCGCCATGGCGGGCATAGAGATCGGGCAGGCCGGGCATGTATCCGGAGAAGAAGGCCGGGCGGTCATGGACCGTGCCCATGACGATCATATAGGCGCCATCTGCAGGCGGTTCGGGCGCCTGGCCGGCGGAGGAGGCGGCCTCGCTGCTGGCCAGCAGCTGGCCCCCGCCCAACACCAGTCCCAGCGCCAGGCCCGCCACGCCGGCCCCGGCGGCGCTCACAACGCATGGCCCCACGCTAATGCCTGGCTTGGGGCTTTTGTATGG
>JAIUMW010000146.1 GCA_022565365.1 Oceanicaulis sp. | reverse complement strand
GGCCGCCATCAACCGGTTCATCGCCGAGCATAACGAGCAGCCCAAGCCGTTCGTCTGGCGAGCCGACCCGAACGCCATCATCGCAGCGCGATCACGAGGGTTCCAAGCGTTGGAGTCAATCCACTAGATAAGGTTTCTCAGTGTGAAAACAAGATCATTTTTGAAGAGCAAGGTTTTCTACGTGTCACGCTTCGTGGACTGTTTTGCTCGAGCCATTCAGTGCAGGTCAAGGCGCTCCCCTGAAGTCGTCGGCTCATTCGATAACCTGCAGCTCATTGGTAACAATCGGGGCCGCTCAATCACGAACAATGCTGGCCGGGCCGTATTACGCGTGAAACTGGAAGGTGCATTCTGGAAGATGTACGAGGCGCATTCGCCGGCACATTCGAACTTTATCACCGCGTTGTCCCGGCGTCTCCCTAAGCACTTTCCACCTATTCGTGAGACACGTGGACAATGGGTGGTCGCGAGTTGGGTCGAAGGCGATATTTCCGAGTCGGTACGCATTGATCATCATGTGGCGTTATTGCGAAGCGTTCATGAAGTCCCGCCATCGGATTTGCCAGAGCCCAGCTTTCGGTATTGGAACGACTACATTGTTCCCCGTTTCGAGCGCGCTGCGTGCTTTTTCGGGGAATTCCAGATTGCGCAGGAGTTTATCCGAAGGGCCGAGGCAAGCGAATGCCGACCCGTTGTGATGCACCCGGACCTGACGCCTGCAAATCTGGTTATTGGCGAGAACGGTGAGTTGCAGAGCATCGATAACGAGCTTGTTTGTATTGACTTCTTTCCTCTGCTCGATGTCTGCAATGCGATTCGTCCCCTCGATACGCGGCAACGGCGTGCGTTTTCCGCCGCTTGGCTCCATGATACCCCGCTGTCGGACGCGGAAAAACAAGCTGTCGCATATGCGTGGCTTGTAAGAGAGATCGGATCCGCCTTCGTCAGTGGCGAATTCAAGAAAGCTTATCAACTTCTGCATTTACCCAACATGGAAGTTATCGAAATGCTCCCTCTACGCTTATGAGTCAAGAAATGCAAATTAATTATCGTAAAATCGTCTATTTTTCTCAGGCGATTATTCCATCTGACACTGCGAATAGTATCCATATTGTTAAATTTGTGAATGCGATTTATAAAATGAAAATTGATATTTCTCTTTATGGTAGATATTCTGAATCAAGCATCGATAAAGAATCTATTTCTGAATTTTATGGCACTAATCAAATTATTGATCTTCGTCTCACATACACTCCATTCGCAAAGATAACCAGATTATTAAATATGATTAGGGCTTTACATAACATAATCGTTGAGAAGCCCGAAGTTGTTTACACACGCAGCCCCCGATTTGCGGCTTTGAGTGCCCATATTGGGCAAAGTACTGTGTTGGAGCTACACAGGCCACATGACTATGCAAATGTACGTCGATATCTTAGTCATGCAGCCAACCCCCTTCTCGTTGTAATCACGAACACACTGCGTCGAAAATTAATTTCGGATCTAGGCTGCGCTGATGAGAACATTTTGGTTGCGGCTGATGGGGCTGACCCAATGCTGGAAAATGTGACACCAGCGATTCCGCGAATTGCCCATGATAGCCGATTGCGTATTGGCTTTCTCGGCAGCTTATACCCTGGAAAGGGGATGGAAGTCATTCCTGCGATTGCAGAACGCTGCCCATGGGCTGATTTTCATATTGTCGGAGGCGATTCGAAAGCTGTGTCGTATTGGCAGGCGCGATTGCGGCCTCAGGAGAATATGTTTTTTCACGGGCATGTGCCGCATTCACAGACTCCGGGATTTCTAAAGTCTTTCGATGTCGCGTTGCTTCCGAATCAAAATTTTGTTGGCGTATCGGGTGGTGGTGATGTCAACATCAGCGAATGGACATCACCACTCAAAGCTTTTGAGTATATGTCCGCTGGTCTGCCTATATTGGCATCGGATCAACTGAGCTTGAGAGAAATTTTTGAACATGGGCGAAACGCATTACTCTGCACGCCAGACGACGTCGATAGCTGGGTCAGAACGTTGGAGCAATTGCGTTCGGACTGCTTTCGTCGTCGCGCACTCGGTCTAGAAGCGCATTCCGATTTTGTAAAGAGTTACACATGGGACGCACGTGCTAGATTCCTTGTCGCCGAGATGTGCAAGCGAAGGCTTCTGCATGACTGACCGCCCACTATGCCGGCACATGATGTGACGACCACTGGAACCATGAAAATCCTCCATATCATTACCGAACTGGGAGACGGCGGCGCGGAAGGCGTGCTCTACCGCCTGTGCATGCAGGACCGGCGAAACATGCATGTCGTCGTTTCGCTGATGGATGAGGGCAAGTACGGCCCCGAATTGACACGAGCCGGGATATCGGTGTTCAGCCTCGACATGCCGCGCGGGCGCATCAGCGTGAGGGGATTGTGGCGGCTTTGGCGATTCATCCGACGCACGCGGCCCGACCTCGTACAGACCTGGATGTATCATGCCGATCTTCTGGGCGGCGTTATCGCACGCCTGGCTGGCCGGCGCCGCGTATTCTGGGGTATTCGCCATACCGATCTGGTACCTGGAAGGAGCGCACGGACAACAATCTGGGCCGCGCGTATCTGCGCCCGCCTGTCACGTGTCGTGCCCGAGCGGATCATCTGCTGTGCCGAGACTGCACGGCAGGTGCATGGCGCCATGGGATACGATGCTGGTCGGATGCTGGTTATTCCAAACGGCTATGATATTTCGCGCTTCTCCCCCGATCCGACAGCCGGCCGGAAAGTGCGTGCCGAGTTGGGTATCGCGGAGAATGCGTTATCGATCGGCTATGTCGCAAGATACAATTCACAGAAGGATCACGAGACGCTTCTCAATGCTTTGGCGATATTGAAGCAGCGGGACTCATGTCCGTTCTGCCTGCTGGTCGGTACGGGCATCGAGCACAGCAATACGGCACTCGCTTCGCGCATCGAAGCCCTCGATCTCACACGATTCGTCTATCGGCTTGGCCGCCGTGAGGACATTCCGGCCATCATGAATGCCATCGACATCCATGTCATGTCATCGTCTTTCGGCGAGGCCTTTCCGAATGTCCTTGCGGAAGCGATGGCTTGTGGAACGCCGTGCGTAGCGACGGATGTCGGCGATGCCTCGTTCATCACCGGCGACACCGGGCTTATCGTTCCGACGGGAGATGCCGAGGCGCTCGCGGATGCGATTTCGAGCCTTTTGAATGAGAGGAATACAACCGAATGGGAGGTACGGCGCGAGAGGTCGCGCGCGCGCATCGCGGAATTGTTTTCGATGGAGGCAATGCTCAAGAAATTCGATGGGGCCTGGCGGGCGAAAAGCTCCGGCTCGACGAATTGACCGACCGCAACACTCAGGCAGGCCGCCTTCCATAGGTCTTTGCGTCGGTCTCGGGAGCCGATACACCGGAACCGGGCCCCGGAAGAAGTTCGAAAAGCCTGGATCGCGCCTTTGACGCGTCAGCATTTGCAACAGCTTCTTCCAACTCGGCAATGGCGCGCAGCAGGAAGTCCGCCTCCGCGAGCAATGGCGAGGCGACGAAGACACCATCTACGCCGGATGATTCCGGGTTTTCCGTAGGATCAAAAAGCTCCTCGAACAGCTTCTCGCCGGGTCGCAAGCCAGTGAACTGGATCTCGACATCCTGATCCGGGCGCAGCCCTGCCAGCACGATCATGCTTCGTGCAAGATCGACGATTCGGACGGGTTCCCCCATATCGAGAACCATGATGCGCCCTCGGGTGAGCCTTTGCGAGACCCCGGTCGCGGCAGCCTGCAGCACGAGTTGCGTCGCTTCAGGGATCGTCATGAAGTAGCGTTTCATGTCCGGATGCGTCACTGTCACGGGGCCACCCGCCAGAATCTGGCGGCGGAACAACGGCACGACGGATCCGGTTGAACCCAGAACATTGCCGAAACGTACGGTCACGAACCGGGTTCTTGATTCCGCGACGTCGAGCGACTGGCAATAGAGTTCCGCCACACGTTTCGTCGCGCCCATGGTGCTTGTCGGGCGAATGGCCTTGTCGGTCGAGATCATCACGAATGCATCGACTCCCGCCTCGACGGCGGCATCCGCGACATTGCGGGTGCCGAAGACATTCGTTGCGATCCCGTCGCAGACATTCGCTTCCATCAAGGGAACGTGCTTGCGGGCTGCGGCGTGGAAGATGACCGAAGGGTTTTCGGCCAGCACCAAGCGGCGCATCTGTTCGGCATTGCGAACATCGCCCAGCACTGCCGAACGCGACAATTCCGGGAAATCCCGGGAAATCTCGTGATCGATCTCATAAAGGGCGTATTCCGACAGATCGACCAGCACCAGATGTTCTGGTTCGTAAGTTGCCACCTGCCTGACGATCTCGGCGCCGATGCTGCCGCCGGCACCGGTTACCAGGACCGTCCTGTTGCGGATCAGGGCATCGATGTTGTCCATCTCCAGTTTCACACTGGGGCGACTGAGAAGATCTTCGAGTGTCAGTTCCGCAAGATCGGGCTCCATTCCCGTAAGGGGTTTCGACGTCACCCGCCGCAAGGGCAGTTCCAGCTCCGTTGCGGTGTGGAGGAGGGCAGACCAGTTGCCGGAAAAGCCGGTTGAGGCCAGCACGAGGGCGTTGACTGTCGTTCCGGCGCGAGACAGCCGCGGCACGATTTCGGCAAGCTCCGATACCTCCCCGAGCACCGGAATCCCTCGCACCCGCCGACCGCTCTTGCCCGGTTTGATATCCACAATCCCGTGCACACGATAACGAATGCTGTTTTCGAGACCATAGCCGCGAATGACCTGATCCGCTTCACTGACAGTACCTACTATCAGGATGTTCTCCCGCGGATGGTCAGCGAGGTCGCGTGTCCGAATCCCTGTCAGACCGCCATCCTTGAAGGCACGGTAGGCGAGCCGCGGCGCCCCCATCAATACAATCATCACGAACCAGGCAATCGGCAGTGCCGTACGGGGAAAACCTTCGAGGCGCGTCACCCCGAAGAGCAGTCCCATGTAGACGATTACCGCGATGGTCGAGGCAAGGACAATTGTCCGCAGATCGGTTATCGAGGCGAAGCGCCACATACCCCGCCCGAGGCCCAGCAACTGGAAAACGACCAGAGCGGTGAAGGCGAAGAGACCAAGCCACAATCCGAGTTGGTCGACACGCCAGACATCATCGCCATAACGCGCCGCCAGGGCGATCAACAGCGCCGCCACCGCCATGATGACGTCGTGGCCGGATGCCAGCATACTTTTCCAGGAGAGGGACCGCTTTCCCCCGAAGATGCGCATTTCGGCCAGTTCCCGCTCGTCCGATAACAATTTGCCAGTATCACGCAGTCGAGGAGGCGTAAAGTTCGTGCTCGGCGAATGCGAGTGGCCTTTTGGAGCGTTGACAAGCCGGAGATTTTCGCCCGGATGCCTCGATACTCCCGTGTTTCCGCTATCGAGGATCAAATTCGATCAATCAGCGGACCGGCATTGTCGCTACGCCTGCCTTTCATTCCAATCCAATCCGTTGATCCTTCCCCCAACCTGCGAAAACGATCACGCGGCCTCAACGGGGCTCGCGTCAAAGCTCCCCAACGCGTGCAGTCCCTCAGGACTTGTCAGCGGTGCTTGCCAACCGGTCCCTATCAGCGCCGTTGGCCGCAAGGCCAGTGCCCCCGGCAGGCGCTCGGCCATCTCCCTCTTCCCGGCGATCTTCAGTGCTATCGCGATCAGCGACGGCGGAACGGGGATCAACCCGGGCTTGCGCCCGAGCCCGGCCCGGTAGGCGGCAATGATCTGGGCCAGCGTGACGGGGTCGGGATCGGCGACCAGAAAGGCACGGTTGGGCGCATTCTCAAGTGCGATCACATGGGCAACTGCACTTGCCATCGTTTCCAGCGCCACCAGTGACCGCTGTGCCGCAAACGCCCCGAATGGCAACGGCCAGGGCTTGCGGGCCAGGGCGAAGAGGGCGGCGAGATTGCCTTTCACCTGTGGACCGTAGACCAGTGCCGGACGCAGGGCGGCGAAGGGGATACCGGTTTCGGCCAGTGCCTTTTCCGCTTCCAGTTTCGAGCGGCCATAGGCATCGGTGGGGCGGGGAGTATCATCGTCGGAGACGGGCATGACGGATGTCGGCCCGCATTGGGCCCGGACCGATGAGAGAAAGACGAACCGTTTTACCCCTGCCTGCCTCGCCGCGATCGCGAGCGCCCGTGTCGCGTCGCGATTGACCGTGCGGTAGTCATCCTCGGGGCGCCCCGACATGGCATGGGCGATACCGGCCGAATGGATCACGTAATCGACGCCGCGCATGGCTTCGTTCAGATTGATCGGGCGGGCGAGATCACCGATCAGGACCTGTTCGCCGGTGGTGAATTCCGGTACGGGCCGCCGCAACAGCACCCTCAGCCGATAACCGCGGCGGGACAGGTCCGCCATCAGATGGCGCCCGACGAAGCCGGTGGCACCGGTCAGCGCGATCAAGGGTTTTTTTCTCATGTCCAAAGATATGCCTCAACCGGATCAATATTTTCCATAATTGTTGTGTCGCCCACGCTCTCGCATTTGGCAGACGACGCGATGCGCGTCATGCACGTGCATGCGCCACCCACAAGAAGCGTCTCGAACGAGATGCGGCTTGGATATGACTCGGTCGGACACGAAGCGCCCTCGTCCCGGACAAGGCTCATACCATCGGGAATACCGATCGCCCAGCCCGGCATGGAGATTACGGCAGATTGAAATCTGCTTAAAAAGAACAAAATAGGATCATGCCATATCCTGCCGTCAGGCATGCTTTGCCCCGACGGCTTTGTGATCGGCGGCTTGTTCCGTTTCCCGCGTCCCGGCAAAGGTCTCGGCAATGCGCACAAGATCATCGATCAGCCGTTCGTTTTCCACCTTTGCGACCGCAACCAAAAGCTTTTCGACCCTCGGATCGGTGACCAGGGCATCGTACACGTCGCTCGTATCACCGTGCGACGTGTCGTCGTCGAAGAAGAATGTGATCGGCTGCCCTGTGGCACGTGCAACCTGATAGAGCCGCGCAGCCCCGATCCGGTCGCTGCCGGTCTCGTATTTCTGGATCTGCGGGTAGGTGACCCCGACGGCATTGCCGAGCGTTGTCTGGCTGAATTTCATGCGCTTGCGTGCAAGGCGAACCCGTTGGCCGATGATCCGGTCGGTCTGTGTCGGGGCGCGTGCGAACATTTTTCAATCCTGTTCTCAGTTGTTTTCTGGTTCTATCTTTGAGTTTTTTGAAGCGCAACCCTCAATCACGTCACTCTTGCAGCAGGCTCTTGCTTGCCCCGCCATCCGCGCATTCCGGGTACGCGGGCGGAGACGGCCCGAAACTGTTGCGCATACATCGCTTCTGCAGCCGCGTTCCTGTGTTGCCGCACAATCCGGCAAAAACCTGCGGGGGCTTGACGGGATGTGTCCGGCGTCTTTGCACACACGCTTGAGTATGCAACACTGATTCGCAATTATTTCTGGAACGCGGCTATCCGGAGAGCACCGCGTATCCGCTTGGGCACAGGTACTGGTGGCGAGGTGGCTTTGAGGATGCAGGAACGCTTATTTCCGACATGGTCGCTGCTCGACGAGGCTTCTCTGGAGGGGTTGCTTGGGCCAGCGCCCGCGATCTCCATCGTCGATCATGCAGCGTCACACCTCACCGAAGCGCCCTTGGTTACGCTGATCCGTCTCATGATTGTGCGGGCCATCGCCAAAAAGGGGCTTGCCCTGACGGCGAAGGGGAACCTGTCACGCGGCGATGTCGCAGCTCTCTTTGCCGAGTTCGACTGTAAGACCGTATGTCCTTCTGCGGCTGGCCTTTGATGGGGTGGTTCTCCCTACACTGGCGGCTTTCAACGAGGGTTGCTCGAAGAGCAGAGCCTCAAGCCAGGAGGGCGAACCGTGGTGGAGAATAGCGAACTTTTCATCGGATTGGACGTCTCGAAGGACAGCCACGCTGTCG
>JAIUMW010000145.1 GCA_022565365.1 Oceanicaulis sp. | reverse complement strand
GGGGGGGGGGGGGTTTTGGGGTGCCGGGGGGGGGCCCCGGGCGGGCCGGGCGCCCGCGCCAGCTTTGAAAACACGATTTCGGGCGTGGACTTGATCGTCGGCGCCCGCTCCAGCCCGGTCAATCTCCTGCTCTATTCGGTCTTCCATATCGGGGACGCCACCAACAACATCACCTGGGAGAGTTACAGCGAAGTGGCCGGCGCCTCGGGCGTGGCCTGGACCGTGCCGATAAGCCTCGGCGATTCCCATCGCGGCTTCCGGGTGGTGGGCACGACGGACGCGTTTTTCGAGCGCTATCAATATGCCGGGCGCCGGCCCTTGCAATTTGCCGACGGAGAAGCTTTCGACGGCCTGTTTGACGCCGTGGCCGGGGCGACAGTGGCGCGCCAGCTGGGCTATCAGACGGGCGACGAGATCGTGGTCGCCCATGGCGCGGGGGCTGTGAGCTTTATCGAGCATGATCTCAACCCCTTCACCCTGACCGGCATTCTGGCGCCCACTGGCACGCCGGTGGACCGCTCGGTCTTCGTGTCGCTGGAGGCGATCGAGGCGATCCATCTGGACGGCGCCACCGGGCGCGGCACGGCGCGCACCCCCGCCGAGCTGGCGGCGATGGATCTGCGCCCTGATCAGATCACCGCGTTTCTGGTGGGGCTCGACAGCCCGGTGGGCGCGCTGCGCCTGCAGCGGGCGGTGAACACCTATCCGCGCGAGCCGCTACAGGCGATCATGCCCGGCGTGGCGCTGGCCCAGCTCTGGCAGGTGGTGGGCGCCGCCGAAACCACGCTGGCCGCCGTGGCCGCGTTTGTGGTGCTCACCGGCCTCATCTCCATCCTCATCTCCATCCTGACCAGCCTCAATGAGCGCCGGCGCGAAATGGCGATATTGCGTGCGCTGGGCGCGCGTCCGCGCCATATCTTCGCTCTTTTGGTGGCGGAAGCCATGCTGCTGGCGCTGGCGGGCGCGGTGATCGGCGCGGGTCTCACACATGGCGCGCTGCATATCGGATCGCCCTTGCTTGAAGCGCGATTCGGGATCGTGCTGATCGGCACGGGGCCGGGCCTGCAGGATCTGATCGTGATCGCGGCGGTGACCGGCGCGGCGGGTTTGCTGGGCATGGTCCCGGCCTGGCGGGCCTATCGCCAGTCGCTCGCCGACGGCATGACGATCCGGGTGTAGGAGCCACAAAGCCAATGGACTGGGACAAGCTGAAATCCTTCCACGCCGCCGCCGAGGCGCGTTCGCTCACCGGTGCGGCCGAGACGTTGAACCTGTCCCAGTCGGCGGTGAGCCGGCAGATCTCGTCGCTGGAGGACTCTCTGGGCGTCAAACTGTTCCACCGCCACACGCGCGGCCTCCTGCTGACCGAGCCGGGCCGGGTGCTGTTTGAGGCCGCCGGCGATATCGCGGGGCGCGTGGCGCTGGCCGAAGGCGCGGTGCAGGATGTGCGCGATGAGCCCAGCGGGCTTTTGCGGGTCACCGCGCCCACCGCGCTGGGCTCGATCTGGCTGGCGCCGCGCCTGTCCGCCTTCCATGCGGCCTTCCCGAATATCCGCCTGCGCCTCCTGCTCACCGATCATGCCCTGGACATCGCCCGGCTGGAGGCCGATGTGGCGATCCGGCCCTGGGCGCCGACCCAGAAAGACGTGATCCAGCGCAAGCTGATGGATGCCGGCCAGCATCTCTATGCGGCGCCGGCCTATCTGGCGCGGCGCGGCGCGCCGATGAGCGAGGCGGATCTGGATGAACATGCCTTCATCGCCTACGGGCCGCGCCATCTCGCCCCGATCCCCCAGCTCGGCTGGCCGCTCCTGATCGGGCGCGACGGCCGCAAGCCGCGCGAACCCGTCGCAGAAGTGAACACCATCAAGGGCGTGATGCGCCTGTGCGAGGCGGGGCTGGGCATCGCCGGCCTGCCCGACTATGTGGCGCGCGAAAACCCCAATCTGGTGCGCATCCTGCCGCAGGTGAGCGGTCCGGATTTCGAGACCTATCTGATTTACCCGGAAGAATTGCGCGGCTCACGCCGCGTCGCCGCCTTCGCCAGCTTCATCATTGAGGAAGCCAGGCGCTGGGAGAATTAAGTCTTTTGAAGCGGGGCTACTCCCCCGGCGCCTTCGCCCTGATCACCAGCGCATGCACCGGCCCGGCCAGGAGATCGGCGAGCGCGGTATTGACCAGGCGGTGGCGCGCCACGCGGTTTTGTCCGGCGAAGGCGCCGGCGGTGATCTCCACGGTGAAATGGCTTTCCCCGCCTGGCCGGGCGCCGGCGTGGCCAGCGTGAAGATGGCTGTCATCGATGACGCTCAGCTGCGCCGGAGCGAGGGCGGTTTTCAGCGCGGCTTCAATTTGCTGTGCGATTGTGGTCATGCGTGTCACCCGTTCATTGCCCGCAAACCACGAGCACCCCATACTTGGGGCCATGGACGGCGATTACAAATACCGCCCGCGGTTTGTCGACATCCGCATCAAGCCCCCGCGTGACGCGGCCGGGCCGCGCGAACGCGTGTGCGACTATCCGCAATGCCGCGCCAAGGCGACAGCCCGATCGCCGAAAAACCCGGCCTTGCCGGGTGAGTATTATCATTTTTGCGCCGCCCACGCCGCCGAGTACAACAAGGCGTGGAATTTTTTTGAAGGCATGAGCGAGGAGGAGGCCCGCGCCCATGCCCGCGCCGACCAGTACGGCCACCGCCCCACCTGGAATTTCGCCGCCGGGTCCGGCACGCGCAAGCGCGCCGAGCGTGCGGCCAAAAGCTTCCAGGACGGGTTCGCCGATCCCTTCTCCCTGTTTGGCGACCGCCCGCCGCCCGGCGCAGAGCGGGCGCGCGAACGGGCGGCGGACCCCGAACCGTCCCTCGGCCGTCTGCACCAGCGCGCACTGGAAACCCTGCGCCTGGAGCGCACCGCCACGCGCGGCGAGGTGCGCAAGCGCTATGCCGAGCTGGTGCGCGCCTATCACCCCGACTCCAATGGCGGCGACCGCTCCATGGAAGAGCAATTGCAGCGCGTGGTGGCGAGCTATCAGATCTTGAAGAATGCCGGGATGGCGTGATGGCGCCTCGACGGTGGCGCCGCGCCCTCGCGCGCGCTAGTTAAGGCTGCTGACACACCTGACCTGTTCCTCCCGCAGATTGAAGCCGGACCGCCCATGACCGACGACGCCCTCCTTTCCGCCCAGCCTGATGCGACTGCTGACTGTCAGGCCCTGTTCGGGTTTGATCCCGGCTTCAAGGTCCCGGCCTTCTCCACGCGCGGCGAGCACGTGCCGGAGATTGACGACACCTATGTGTTCGATCCGGCGACCACGCGGGCGATTCTGGCCGGCTTCGCCTTCAACCGGCGCGTCATGATCCAGGGCTATCACGGCACCGGCAAATCCACCCATGTGGAGCAGGTGGCGGCGCGCCTCAACTGGCCGATGATCCGGGTCAATCTGGACAGCCATGTCAGCCGTATCGACATGGTGGGCAAGGACGCCATCGTGGTGCGCGATGGCCAGCAGATCACCGAGTTCCAGGAAGGCATTCTGCCCTGGGCCGTGCAGCGCCCGGTCGCCCTCCTGTTTGACGAATATGATGCCGGCCGGCCCGACGTGATGTTCGTGATCCAGCGCGTGCTGGAGGCGTCGGGCTCGCTGACGCTTCTCGACCAGAACCGGGTGATCCGCGCCCATCCGCAATTTCGTCTGTTCGCCACCACCAACACGGTGGGTCTGGGCGATACGACGGGGCTGTATCACGGCACCCAGCAGATCAATCAGGGCCAGATGGACCGCTGGTCCATCGTCGCCACGCTCAATTATCTGCCCGCCGAGACCGAGCGCGCCATCGTCTCGGCCAAGATTGGCGAGAGCGCGCAAACGCCCGACGGCGCCAAGCGCATCGCCGACATGGTGAAAGTGGCCGAGATGACCCGCAACGCCTTCATCGCGGGGGATTTGTCCACCGTCATGAGCCCGCGCACCGTGCTCACCTGGGCGGAGAACACCGCGATTTTCGGCGATCCGGGCCTCGCTTTCCGCCTGACCTTCGTGAACAAGTGCGATGAGCTGGAACGCCCGATTCTGGCCGAATTCTATCAGCGCGTGTTCGGCGAGGACCTGCCCGAAAGCGCGGTGACGCCGGTGCAGGCGGCCTGATCTCCGGGCAGGGCCTAAAAACCGTCACGCAATCCGGCGATAGTCTCCTCACCGGGGCGTACGCGCGCCGTTGAACAGGGCGGGACGCCATGGTGATCATCCGGCATGCTTTCCTCGCCGCCGCGCTGGCGCTGGCCGCCGCGTGCGGCGCGCAAGCGGGTGATGCGCGCAATGAAGAGCGCGCCGTCGCCATCGACGCGGTCTCCGTCCCGCTCTATCCCGATGACCCCGAGCGCCGTGATGCCGGCCAGCTCACCTATCGCGGCGGGCTGGTGCTGACCTCTCCGGACCCGGCCTTTGGCGGGTTCTCAGCGCTGGAGCTCAATGAAGACGGCACGCGCCTGCTGGCCGTGTCCGATCGCGGACAATGGCTTGTCGCTGACATCATTCATGACGCGGACGGCGCGCCGCTGGCGCTGGACAAGGCCCGCATGGCGCCGCTGCGTGATTTTGACGGCGCGCCGTTTCAGGGCCGCTGGGCCGACGCCGAGGGCCTCGCCCACTGGTCTGACGGGGTGTATCTCGTCAGCTTTGAACGCCACCACCGGGTGGAATCCTATATCCTGGGCGAGGACTGGTCGCTGATCGGCTCGGCCAACGCCACCCGCCTGCCCCCGCCGCCGGGCGCGGAAACCCTCGCTGACAATGGCTCGCTGGAAGCGCTGGCCGTCCAGTCGGGGGCGGCCTGGGTGGGGGTGGAATACCCCAGAGGCGTCACCGGCGTGCACACGGTGTTTCGCTATGACCTCTCCGATCCGGGCGCCGGCGCCACAGAGCACGCGATCCAGCTGGCGCCGGGCTTCGGCCTGGTCGCTTTCGCAGAGCCGGGGGATGGCCAGCTCATCGCCGTGCAGCGCTTCTGGCATCGCGATATCGGCAACCGCATCCGCATCAGCCGCATCAGCGAAGCCGCCATCCTCGATCCGCGCAACCGCCCGGCGGGCGAATTGCTGGCCGAGATCACGCCGGACATGACGGTGGACAATATCGAGGGCGCCGCCGTGGTGAGCATTGATGGCCGCCAGCGCCTCTACCTCATCTCAGACGACAATTTCAGCGCCACCCAGCGCACGCTGCTGATGAGCTTTGATTTGCCGGAATAGGGGGAGGGGCGATTTCAGATGCCGAGCTTGGGGTCGATACGCTCAAACGCAACGATCTCTTCCTCGCTCATCGGCGCCAGAAGCGCCTCATGGTCGGCCTCTGCCAAAGCGATGTCGCCCCACTCGCCGGGCTGGTGACGCTGAACCGGGATCAGGCGCGCAACCGGCGCGCCGCGCCGGGCAATCACCATATCCTCACCCGCCTCCACGGCGCGCAAGAGGCCCGACATCCGGGTCTTGGCCTCGCTGACAGAGACGATTCTCACCATGGCAGCGCTCCGGGTTCGTCTTTAGACGCGCCAAGCCTGCCTGCCCGAGACGCATTGTGCAACGGGTGCCCCCTACAGGTTCATCAATTCCGGGTCTCCGCCCTGGGCGGCGATATTGATGGTGATCACCCGCTCAGCGGCGAAGCGCACCAGATAGTTCGGCCCGCCCGCCTTGGGGCCGGTGCCTGACAGGCCCTCGCCGCCAAAGGGCTGCACGCCCACCACCGCGCCGATCATGGACCGGTTGACATAGACATTGCCCGCCGGGACCGCCGCGCGCACCGTTTCGGCGAAGCGCTCCAGGCGCGAGTGCACGCCCAGCGTCAGGCCATAGCGCTTGGCGGCCAGCTGGGCGGCGATTTTCGGCAGGTCCGCGCGCTTGTAGCGCAGGACGTGCAGGATCGGCCCGAACTTCTCCTCGGTGATCTGATCGAGGCTGTCGATCTCCACCAGCGCCGGCGCGAAGAACAGGCCGCTGGCCTTCAGGTCCGGGTCCAGCGGGGCGCGATGCAGCAGACGCGCGCCATAGCCTGTGATCGAATCGAGATGGGCGTCGAGCATCGCCACGGCGTCGGAATCGATCACTGGCCCGATATCGGTGGCCGGATCCGCCGGATCGCCGAGGGTCAGCGCGTCCATGGCGCCGGTCAGCCCCTCGATCAGCCCGTCCGCGCTCTCCTTCGGCAGGAAGATCAGCCGCATGGCCGAACAGCGCTGGCCCGCCGAGCCGAAGGCCGAATGCATGGTGTCGTCGATCACCTGTTCCTTCAGGGCCGAGGTGTCGACGAACATGGCGTTGAGCCCGCCGGTTTCGGCGACCAGCGGCACGATGGGGCCATCCTTGGCCGCCAGCGCCCGGTTGATCAGGCGGGCCACCTGCGTCGAGCCGGTAAAGGCGACGCCGTCAATGTCCTCGAGGCCCGTCAGCGCCGCGCCCACCCGGCCATCGCCGGGCAGAAGGTGCAGCACGTCTGCAGGCAGGCCGGCCTCGAGGAAGATCTTCACCGCCTCGAACGCGATCAGCGGGCTTTGCTCGGCGGGCTTGGCCAGCACGGTATTGCCGGCGGCCAGCGCGGCGGCGAGCTCGCCGGTGAAGATCGCCAGCGGGAAGTTCCACGGGCTGATGCACACAAACACGCCGCGCCCGGCAAGCTGAAGATGATTGGTCTCGCCCGCCGGTCCGGGCAGGCGCACCGGGGCGGCGAACTTCACTTCGGCCTCGGCGGCGTAATAGCGCAGGAAATCCACCGCCTCGCGCACTTCGGCCACCCCGTCGGCCAGTGTCTTGCCGGTTTCGCGCACCATCAGGGCCATCAGCCGGTCGGTATGGGCCTCCAGCGCATCGGCCATGTCACGCAGGATTGCGGCGCGCCTGGGCCCGCCCATGGCGTCCCAGCCGGGCTGGGCGGTGCGGGCGGTGTCCAGCGCGCGGGCGATGTCGGCCTCGCCGCAATCGCGCACCTCGGCGACCGCAAAGGACAGATCGGCCGGGCTGCACAGCGGGATGCCGCCGTCCGTCAACGCCTCGCCATTAATGATCGGGCCGCAGGGCCAGGGCGCGCCGGCGTCGAAGGCTTTCTGGGCGCTGGCGAGCCGGGCGCGCACGCTCGCCTGGCTGAGGTCCACACCGGCCGCATTGCGCCTGTGTTCGCCATAGAGCGCAGGCGGAGCGGGGATGAAGGGATGGCGGTCCAGCGTTGCGGCGGCGGCGAACGGGCCTCTCGCGACCTCTTCGGCGGGCACATCGGGATCAAGGAAGCTGTGCACGAAGGAGGTATTGGCGCCGTTCTCCAAAAGGCGGCGCACCAGATAGGGCAGCAAATCCTCATGGCTGCCCACCGGCGCATAGACGCGCACGCGGGCGAGATCGTCATAGGCCTCGGCCGCGGCGTCATAGAGCGGCTCGCCCATGCCGTGCAGGCGCTGGAACTCGTACTCGTTCTGGCCGGCTTCGGCCGCCAGCGCGCGCACCGCGGCCAGCGTATGGGCGTTATGGGTGGCGAACTGGCCATAGATGGCGCCGCGCGCGCCCAGCATCAGGCGGGCGCAGGCGAGGAAATTGAGGTCGGTGGCCGGCTTGGTGGACCACACCGGGAAGTCCGCGTGGCCGGCCATCTGGGCGTACTTGATCTCGGTGTCCCAATAGGCGCCCTTGACCAGGCGCACCATCAGGCGGCGATCGCTGGCGCGGGCCAGCTCGATCAGGCGCTCGATCACCGCGTGGGCGCGCTTTTGATAGGCCTGCACGGCAAGTCCCAGCCCGTTCCAGCCCGCCAGCGACGGCTCATGGGCCAGGCGCTCGAGAATATTGAGCGACAGCACCAGACGGTCGGCTTCCTCGGCGTCGAGGCAGAAGCCGATATCGGCGGCGCGCGCGGCCTGCGCCTGTTCCAGCACGCGCGGATAGAGCTGCGCCATCACATCGGCCTGTTTGACCGCCGCGTAGCGCGGATGCAGGGCCGACAGCTTGACGCTGACCCCGTCCACGCCCTCCACCGGCCCGGCCTGACGCTTGGCCG
>JAIUMW010000144.1 GCA_022565365.1 Oceanicaulis sp. | reverse complement strand
TGACGGTGTCGCCTTCCTTGATGCCCCGGTCTTCGCCGAAGATCACGCAGCCGACATTGTCGCGCTCCAGGTTCAGGGCCATGCCCTTCACGCCGCCGGTGAACTCCACCAGCTCGCCGGCCTGGACTTCATCCAGCCCGTGCACGCGCGCGATACCGTCGCCCGCCGACAATACCTGACCGACTTCGGACACGTCCGCAGCGGCGCCGTAATTCTTGATCTGCTCTTTGAGAATGGCGGAGATTTCCGCAGCCCGGATGTCCATGGCGTCAGGCCTCTTTCAACGATTTGCGCAAGCCCTCGAGCTGCGTGCTGAGGGAAGAATCAAACAGGCGCGAGCCGACCTTGACGATCAGCCCGCCGATCATGTCCGGCCGAACCTCGGCGCGGATCTCCACGTCTTTGCCCAGCGCGGTCTTCAGCGCCTGGGCGAGTTCTTTGAGCTGAGCGGCGCTGAGCGCGTCGGCGCTGGCCACGTCAGCGGTCATGGCGCCGCGGCGCTTGGCCGCCAGCGCGGCGAACGCGCGCGCCATATCGCCCAGTCCGCCAGCCCGGCCATTGCGGGCGGCGACTGCGACGAAGCGCCGCGTCAGGTCGTGAAATTTCAGGGCGTCAGCCAGAGCGTTCAGCGTGGCGGCCTTGTCGCCGGTCTTGTGGACCGGGCTGGCCATGGCCCGCTGCAGCGCGTCTGATTGCGCAAAGGCGGCGGCCAGCGCCGCCATATCGGCTTCGGCGGCGTCAAGCACGCCTGCCTCATCCGCCAGCTCGAACAGGGCGCGCGCATAGCGCCCGCCCGCCTCGCTCGTGATCGCATCCTGTCCGGTGGTCACCGTTAGCGCCGCTTTCTTCTCATGATGCCCGTCTGCTGGCCGCGCCTTGCAGGCGGACGCAAACGATTGAAGGACCGTAAGTTTTTAGACGGCGCGACTGGCCTGAGCCCAAGCGTCCGTTAGAACCCGGCGCCGAACTAGCACAGGGGGATGCAGGCGGCAACACCGCGCGCAGGGCCGCTGCAGGGGGAGGGGCGATCGTCAAGGCAGCGCGTCCTCGCTACGCTGGCGGACGTGAAGCACGCGCAGGATTTCGATTCCCGCATTAACCGGGCGATACCAGACCACGTGACGGCCCGCAGGGTAGCTGAATACGCCGGGCCGGACATCCGCACGGTGACGGCCAAGGCCAGGCATAAGGACGAGACGATTGAAGGTGTCGTTGAGCCGGTCGAGATATCGCTCGCTCTGCTCCTCTCCCCATTCCTGCGACGTATACCGGCCTATCGCTAGCACATCCTCGCCCGCTTGAGGACTGAGGCGCCAGCTAGGCATTGCGCTCTTGGCGCAGGCGGGACTTGATGTCGTCCATGCTCCAGTCGAGCAGTTCCCCGCGTTCGGCTTGCTGCAGTCCGATATCGATCTGGGCGCGCAAGGCCTCCAGGTCTTCGGCTTGCGTGCTCTCGGCGCGCATCTGGGTGCGCAGGGCCTCGCGGATCACCTCGCTGGCATTGTTGTAGAGCCCGCTCTCCACCTTGGCGCGGACCCAGGCTTCCAGACGGTCGGTGAGGGAGATGTGCATGGCGGCCTCCGGCGCGATGTGACGCCGTGACCATACACGCTTTGACAATGTTTGTCGCTATCGCGCCCGCCGGGCGGCGCCGGGCTACAGGATGAATTTGGAGAGGTCGGCGTTCTTCGCCAGCGATTCCACGCGCGCCTTCACATAGGCCGCGTCGATCACCAGCGCGTCGCCGGAGCGGGCAGACGCGGTGAAGCTGATCTCCTCGACGACTTTTTCCAGAATGGTCTGCAGCCGCCGGGCGCCGATATTCTCGATGCTGGCGTTCACTTCGGCGGCGTAGTCGGCGACGGCGTCGATGGCGCTGTCATCAAACGACAGATCAAAGCCTTCGGTCTCCATCAGCGCGACATACTGGGTGACCAGGCTCGCTTCAGGTTCGGTGAGGATGCGGCGCAGATCGTCGCGCGAGAGCGCCTTGAGCTCGACCCGGATGGGCAGACGGCCCTGCAGCTCTGGCAGGAGATCGCTGGGCTTGGTCACGTGAAACGCGCCCGAGGCGATGAACAGCACGTGGTCGGTCTTCACCGGGCCGTACTTGGTGGCCACCGTGGCCCCTTCGATCAGAGGCAGAAGGTCGCGCTGCACGCCTTCGCGCGACACGTCTGCGCCGCGATTGTCGGCCCGGCCCGCGACCTTGTCGATCTCGTCAAGGAAGACGATGCCCTCGTTTTCCGCCAGCTTGATGGCGTCGATCTGGATCTGGCTTTCGTCCAGCAGCTTGTCGGCCTCTTCATTGATCAGGGGCGCATAGGCGTCCTTCACGCTGGTGCGCACGGTCTTGGAGCGCCCGCCCATGCCTTTGCCCAGCATGTCTGACAGATTGATCATGCCCATGCCGCCGGGCATGCCGGGAATGTCGATATTGCTGAAGGGCGAGGAATCATCCGCGATCTGGATCTCGATCTCGCGGTCATCGAGATCACCCGCGACCAGCTTCTTGCGGAACGATTCGCGGGTGCCGGCGGAGGCGTCGGCGCCGACCAGCGCGTCCAGCACGCGGTTCTCCGCCGCCTCGTGGGCCTTGGCCTTGACCTCTTCACGCTTGGCGTCGCGCACGATGGAGATGGCGACCTCCACCAGATCGCGCGCGATGGAATCCACATCCCGGCCCACATAGCCGACTTCAGTGAATTTGGTGGCCTCGACCTTGAGGAAGGGCGCGCCGGCGAGCCGGGCCAGGCGCCGGGAAATCTCGGTCTTGCCCACGCCGGTGGGGCCGATCATCAGAATATTCTTCGGCGTGACCTCCTCGCGCAGCCCCTCGGCCAGCCGCTTGCGCCGCCAGCGATTGCGCAGCGCGATGGCCACCGCCTTCTTGGCCTCGGACTGGCCGATAATGTGACGGTCGAGCTCGGAAACGATCTCGCGGGGAGAGTAATCGGTCATGGAAACGGTCCGGTGTGCTGGCGGGGGCGGCGGGCGAATATCCCATGTAAGCGCGCAAGGCCGGGCGCACAAAGGGCGGGCTGCATCGTACAGCCCGCATGCTTGACTTGCCGCTGGCGCTGCCGCCGTCTGACGCCCGTCGCCTCAGCGCAACCCTGAAAGGACAACGCCATGGCCCGCCCGCGCTTTCATCTGGCCTTCCCGGTGCATGATCTGGAGGCGGCGCGCGCCTTCTATGCCGGTGTATTGGGCTGCGCGACCGGGCGCGAAAGCGAAGTCTGGATCGATTTCGATCTGATGGGCCATCAGGTGGTGGCGCATCTCTCGCCCGGCGACTGTACGCCGGTCGGGGCGGGCGGTGTCGATGGACAGGCGATCCCGGTGCGCCATTTCGGGCTGATCGTGGACTGGGATGTGTTTGATGAGCTCGCCGCCCGGCTGAAAGCAGCTGCCACGCCCTTTATCGTAGAGCCTTATCTGCGCTTCGCCGGATCACCGGGTGAGCAGAAGACGCTTTTCGTCGCCGATCCCAGCGGCAATGCGCTGGAGTTCAAGGCGTTCCGCGACGAGGCGATGATCTTCGCCACCGATGGCCGCCTGTTCGCCTGAACTTGCGGGCGGCGCGCGCTTTTGCGCGGGCGCGAAATCGTCTAAGACCGCCAGCCAATCCCTGCCGCTCCAGACATCACGGTCCTGCGCCCATGAAACCGTTTCCCGAGTCCTATGACGCCAAGGCCAATGAGGCCGCGCTGCGCGCGCGCTGGGCGCAGGACGACGCCTTCCGCTGGGACCCGTCCCGTCCGGCCGACACCGATTACGTGATCGACACCCCGCCCCCGACCGTGTCGGGCGCGCTGCATGTGGGGCATGTCTATTCCTACACCCAGGCCGATATCACGGCCCGCTATATGCGTATGAGCGGACGCAACGTGCTCTATCCCATCGGCTGGGACGATAACGGCCTGCCCACCGAGCGGCTGGTGGAAAAAGTGCGCAAGGTGCGCGGCGGGACCATGGCGCGCGATGAGTTTGTAGCGCTGTGCCGCGAGGTGATCCCCGAATACGAGCAGCAATTCCGCGATCTGTTCTCGCGCCTGGCCCTCAGCGTGGACTGGAGCCGGGAATACCAGACCATTTCCGATGAAAGCCGGGCGGTGTCGCAGATGTCCTTCCTGGACCTGTACCGCAAAGGGCTTCTTGAGCGCCGTCTGGAGCCCACCTTGTGGGACCCGGCCGACCGCACCGCCATCGCCCAGGCTGAAGTGGACGAGATCGAGCGCGACGGCCTGCTCAACTATATCGCCTTCGAAATTGAGGGCGGCGGCGAGCCGGTGGTGATCGCCACCACGCGGCCCGAGCTCATTGGCGCGTGCGGCGGGCTGATGATCCATCCTGATCACCCGCGCGCGCCTGAACTGATCGGCAAGCGCGCGATCAGTCCGCTCTACCGCGTGCCGGTGGAGATTTACGCCGAGTCCAGCGTCGATCCTGAAAAAGGCACGGGCGTGGTGATGTGCTGCACGTTCGGCGACGTGACCGACATCCAGTGGTGGCGCACTCACAAACTGCCGCTGCGCATGGTGATCGACCAGGCCGGGAAGATGATCGAGGCCTTGCCGTTCGGCGAAGAGGGCTGGCTGAGCCTGGACCCGGAGGCCGCCAGGGCGGTGACCGGCCAGCTCGCCGGACTGAAAGCCGCCAAGGCCAAGGAGGCGATCCTCGAGCTGTTGAAGGCCGAGGGCGCCGTCCTCAAGCAGGAGCCGACCCGGCAGGTGATCCCGGCGGCAGAGCGTTCGGGCGCCCCGCTGGAGATCATCGTCACGCCGCAATGGTTTATCCGCACGCTGGACTTCAAGGACGAGATCCTGGCCAAGGGCCGGGAGATCAATTGGCGGCCCGCCTATATGCGCCAGCGCTTTGAAAGCTGGGTGGAGGGGCTCAAATGGGACTGGTCGATCTCGCGCCAGCGCCATTTCGGCGTGCCGCTGCCGGTCTGGTACTCAAAGCGGCCCGGCGAGGAAGGCCAGATCATCGTCGCGTCGAAAGACGAGCTGCCCGTTGACCCGACCCTGAAGGCGCCGCGAGGCTATGAGCCCCACGAGGTGGAGGGCGAGCGCGATGTGATGGACACCTGGGCGACCTCATCGGTCTCCCCCCAGCTGGTCACGCGCTCCATCAATGAGGATTTCGCCCTCGATTTTGACAGCCACGTGCGGCAGTTTCCCATGGCGCTGCGTCCGCAAGCCCATGAAATCATTCGCACCTGGGCGTTCTACACCATCGTCAAGGCGCTCCACCACGAGAACACCATCCCCTGGAGCGATATCGCCATTTCCGGCTGGTGCCTGGCGGGCGACGGATCGAAAATGTCCAAGTCCAAGGGCAATGTGATTGATCCGATCAAGCTCCTGGATGAGTACGGCACCGACCCTGTGCGCTACTGGACCGGCACATCGCGCCTGGGCCAGGACACGGCGCTCAGCGTGAACACGCTCAAGCAGGGCAAGCGCCTGGTCACCAAGCTGTGGAACGCGTCCAAGCTCGCCCACATGGCGATCAGCGCGGCTGAGGCGCAAGGGGCCCTGGACCCGGTCTCGCCGCGCGCCGACATCGAGGCGGGCCGCATCAGCCATCCCATGGATGTGTGGCTGATGGGCAAGCTCGCCGAGACCGTGCGCAAGGCGTCCGAGGCGTTTGAGACCTATGAATACGCCGCCGCCCAGCGCGCTATCGAGACCTTCTTCTGGAGCGATTACTGCGACAATTATCTGGAGATCGTGAAACGCCGCACCCGGTTTGAGGGCGCCCCCAGCGAAGAAGAGCGTTCGGCCGTGCTGACCCTGTGGCATGCCAGCGACGCGCTGATCCGCCTGTTTGCGCCCTTCATCCCTTATGTGACCGATGCGCTCCACACCGTCTTCCATGGCGAGGCGGCGGGCACGGTGCACGCTTGTGGGATGTGGCCGAACCAAGCCGATCAGGCCGATGAGGCCGCGTTCCGCACTGAGGGCGAGGCCTTCCTGGAAGTGCTGGGCGCCGCGCGCAAGGTGAAGTCTGAAGCCCAGCTCTCCATGAAGACGCCGGTCACCGTGCTGACCGTTATCGGCGAGGGGGCGCTGGAGGATCTGATCGGCGATACGGTCGAGGACCTTAAGGCCGTGACGAGCGCCGGGCGCGCCGAGCGGGCGCCGGCGGCGCCTGAGGGCGCGCGTCAGGCCTCCAGCCCGGACGAGCGCTTCACCGTGGCGCTGGTGCTGGCGCCTCAGGAGTCATGAGATGAGCCATATCGACCCCGAACGCGCCGCCTTTGAGGCCTTCAAGGCCCTGCCGCGCGACGAGCCGGTGGAAATGCTCAATCTGATCGCGCTCCATGAGCGCGCCACCTATCCCGATGGCCGCGCGCTCAGCGGGGCGGACGCCTACCGCCTCTATGGCGAGACATCGGCGCCGGTCTTCCAGCGCGTCGGGGGGCGCATCCTCTGGCGCGGCGCGCCGCGCTGCGTGCTGATCGGCCCGGCGTCAGAGCACTGGGACCTCGCCTTCATCGCCGCCTATCCCAGCGCCGGGGCGTTTCTGGAAATGGTCACCGACCCGTTCTATCAGAGCGAGGCCGTGCCCCACCGGCGCGCCGCCGTGCGCGACAGCCGGCTGATCCGCAATGCGCCGTCGGGCGCCGGTTCAGCCTTCGGCTGAGGCGGGCTCTGCATCGGCTGACCCGGGCTCTGCAATCGGCAAGGCGGGGCGCCAGGGATGCAGGCGGCGATGCGCCTTGATCACCGTGTCGCAGATCTGCCGGATGCGGCGTGCATGCATCAGGGCCGGATCCACTGCGCTGACGGCCAGATCGCCCGACGCGACGCCATGGAGCAGTTCGGCCTTCACGGCGCTGTAGGCGGCCTGAAATTCGCGATCCAGACGCTTTGCCCGCCGCACAAAACCGGCTTCATCCAGGGTGGCTGCATCCAGCGCCAGAACCGTGTGCAAGGCGTCCTGCATGCTCGCCCACGCCTCGCTTTTGCCGAACCGGCCGGGCGGCGCGGTGTCCGGCGCGATCTCTGCCGACAGCATGGCCAGCTCTTCCAGATGCTGCAGGGCGCGCACCAGATCGGGCACGGCGGCGGTGACGCTTTCGGGCAGGGCCGAGGCGTTCATACGCGCCAGAAACGCCCGGATCTGCTCGCCCAGCTGCATCAGCCCGTCCCGGCGCAGTTTCAGGCGGGTTTTCGCCATGGGTTTGGGACCCGCCGCCTCGCGCACCAGATCGAGGGTCAGGCCGGTCATGCGCACCAGCTCCTGAGACAATGCGTTCAGCGCCAGGCTGGGCACGGGCAGGCTCGTAGGGTCGAGATGGACCGGGCGCGCCAGCGTCTCGTCCTCGGTGACGAACCGGGTCGACAGCCAGGCCACCGCCCGGCCCACCAGCGGCCAGGCCAGCGCCACGCCGGCCACATTGAACAGGGTGTGGAACAGGGCCAGCGTCGCGGGCACGTCTTCAGAGCCCAGCACCAGCCCGGCAAGCTCGCGCGCCAGCGGCAGGAAGAGCGGCATGGCCGCCAGCGCCACAACGCCGGCAAACAGGTTGAAGGCGATATGGGCGCTGGCCACGCGGCGGGCGGGCGCGCCGGCGCCCAAAGCGGCGAATACGGCGGTGGAGGTGGTGCCCAGATTGGTGCCGATCACAGCCGCGGCGGCGAGCTCCAGCGGGAAGGCGTCGCCTGTACTGGCGGTCAGCACGATGGCGATGGCCGCGCTGGACGACTGGGTGAGCACCGTCACCAGCGCGCCGAGCGCCACGAATGCCAGAATCGAGAGAATGCTGGCGGTTTCCGGGGTAATCGACGCCAGCGCCGGGGCCAGATCGCCGAACCCGGCCTGCAGCACGCCGACGCCGAGGAAAAACAGGCCGAACCCGACCAGCGCCCGCCCCGATCCCGCGAGGCGCGCCCGTTCGCCCGCGCCCAGCGCCAGCGCCATGCCGATCCCGATCAGCGGCAGGGCCAGCGCGCCCACATCCACCTTCACCCCGACCAGCGCCACCAGCCAGCCGGTCATGGTGGTGCCGACATTGGTGCCCAGGATCACCCACACCGCCCGGCGCAGGCTGAG
>JAIUMW010000143.1 GCA_022565365.1 Oceanicaulis sp. | reverse complement strand
GGTCCGCCCTGCTTGACGCCGCCGCCCAGGCCCGCGTCCCGGACGCGTTTGCCGCCATGATGCGCGGCGAGACCGTGAACACCACCGAAGCCCGCCCGTCCTTGCACGCCGCCTGCCGCAATCCGGACCGGCTGGCGGACAAGGCGCTCGCCACCCGCCTGCGCGAGGCCCGTGCGCGCACCGCCGCCTTCACGGATGCGACAGAGGCGCCCGATACGCTGGACGGCCATCCCCTGCGCCGCATCATCAATATCGGCATTGGCGGGTCGGATCTTGGTCCGCGTTTCATCTATGACGCCCTGAAAGCCTGGCGGCGCGAGGGGGTTGAGGCGCGCTTTGTCTCCAATCTCGACCCGGCCGATCTCGACGATGCGCTGGAGGGCGCTGACGCGGAGACCACGCTGGTGGTCATCGTGTCGAAATCCTTCACCACCCAGGAAACCCTGATGAACGGTCAGGCGGCGCGTGACTGGCTCGCCGCACGGCTGGGCGAAGCGGGCGCCAATGCGCGCCTGTGCGCGGCGACAGCGGCGCCGGACAAGGCGGCGCAATTCGGGGTGGATCCGGCGCGCATCTTCCCGTTCGAGGACGGGGTGGGCGGGCGCTATTCGCTGTGGTCGCCGGCCGGGATCGCCATCGAGCTGGCGGTGGGCTCACGGGTCTACTCGCGCCTGCTGCATGGCGCGCGGGTGATGGACGACCATGTGATGGAGGCGGCGCCCGGCGCCAATATGGCCATCGTCAAGGGACTGGTGGACGCCTGGAACCGGGCGGCGCGCAGGCTCCCCTCGCGCTGCGTCACAGCGTATTCGTCACGGCTTGAACGCCTGCCCGCCTATCTCCAGCAGCTGGAGATGGAGAGCCTGGGCAAGTCGGTGCGCCATGACGGCAAGGCGCTGGCGGCGAGCCATTCGGGCGCGCTGGTCTGGGGCGGGCGCGGCTCGGACCTGCAGCACTCGGTGTTCCAGTGGCTGCATCAGGGCCAGGACGAGGCGCCGGTGGATTTCATCGCCCTCAAGGACGCGGTCTTCATGGAAGATCCGCGCGCCCGCGCCCTCAACGCCAATCTGGCCGCCCAGGGCGCGGCGCTGACCACCGGACGCGCCGGCGAAGGTGAGCTGGGCGCTCACAAAGCCATCACCGGGGGGCGGGCGAGCAGCACGATCCTTCTGCCCGGCCTCAGCCCGGAGAGCCTGGGTGCGCTGGTGGCTCTGCATGAACACAAGGTGGTGGTGGAGGCTGCGCTCTACGGCCTCAACCCGTTCGACCAGTGGGGGGTGGAGCTGGGCAAGGCGCTTGCCCGTGATCTGCTTTCCGGTGACACGGGCGGCTTCGATCCCGTGGCGCTCGATCTCGCCCGGCGCCTCGGTCTGGACGCCTCTTGAGCGTTCGCCGCGCGGCGCGAATCCGCGTACATGACCTGCTGACACCCCATCCGACGAGAGCCGCGCCATGACCCGCACGCCCGACCTTCCGCCCCTCGATGCCGTCGCCATCAAACCGCTGGCCGACGCCATCCGCGCGCTCGCCATGGACGCGGTGCAGGCCGCCAATTCGGGTCATCCCGGCATGCCCATGGGGATGGCGGACGCGGCGGCGGTGCTGTGGACACGTCACATCAAGTTTGATCCGGCCGATCCCGCCTGGCCGGACCGCGACCGCTTCGTGTTGTCAGCGGGCCACGGCTCCATGTTGATCTATTCGATCCTGCACCTGATCGGGGTGGAGGGTGTGACCATGGAGGAGATCAGGAATTTCCGCCAGCTCGGCTCCAAAACCCCCGGCCACCCCGAATATGGCCACACGCCGGGCGTGGAGACCACCACCGGTCCGCTGGGCCAGGGCATCTCCACAGCCGTGGGCATGGCGCTGGCCGAGCGCATGCTGAACGCGCGCTATGGCGATGATCTGGTGGACCACCACACATGGGTGATCGCCTCTGACGGCGATCTGCAAGAGGGCGTGAGCCAGGAAGCCATTGCGCTGGCCGGGCACTGGAAGCTGAACCGGTTGATCGTGTTGTGGGACGACAACTCCATCTCCATCGACGGGTCCACAGACCTGTCCGACACCACCGATCATGGCGCGCGGTTTGAAAGCGCGGGCTGGCGGGTTCTGCGTGTCGATGGGCACGACCCCAAAGCGGTGGACGACGCGCTGACGCAGGCGCGCCTGAGCGACCATCCGGTGCTGATCGCGTGCAAGACCATTATCGGCAAGGGCGCGCCCACCAAGGCGGGAACCGCCGGCTCCCACGGCGCGCCGCTGGGCCCTGACGAGATCGCCGGCGCGCGCAAGGCCATGGGCTGGACTCATGGCCCGTTCGAAATTCCCGATATGGTCTATCAAGGCTGGCGCAGCGTCGCGCAGCGCGGCGCGGCGGCCCGCGCGGCCTGGGCACAGCGCCACACGGCGTCATCGGCCCGCACCGAATTTGACGCCCGCCTGTCAGGCGAGCCGCCGAAAGCCGCGCTGGACGCGCTGGACGCGCATATCGCCAAGCTCATGACCGAAAAACCGGCGCTGGCCACCCGCGCCGCGTCAGGCAAGGCGATTGAAAGCTTCTGGGACAAGGTCCCGGGCCTCATCGGCGGGTCAGCCGATCTCACCGGCTCGGTCAATACGCTGGTGAAGGGGCAGGCCCCGCTCAGCGCTGACAACTATGCCGGTCAGTACATCCATTACGGCGTGCGCGAGCATGGCATGGCCGCGGCCATGAACGGCATGACGCTGCATGGCGGGGTGCGGCCCTATGCCGGGACCTTCCTGGTGTTCTCCGACTATTGCCGCCCGGCGGTGCGCCTGTCCGCGCTGATGAACCAGCCGGTGATCTATGTCTTCACCCACGATTCCATCGGACTGGGCGAAGACGGCCCCACCCACCAGCCGGTGGAGCATCTCTCCGCCCTGCGCGCCATCCCCAATCTGGCGGTGTTCCGCCCTGCCGATGCCGTGGAAGCCGCCGAGGCCTGGCGCGTGGCGCTCACGCGCAAGGACGGGCCGACGGCGCTGATCCTGTCGCGCCAGAAGACGCCGCACCTGCGCATTGATGACGGCGCGAAAAACTTGAGCGCCCGCGGCGCCTATGTGCTGCGCGATTGCGACGGACCGGCCCAGGTCACGCTCATCGGCACGGGCACCGAAACCGCGCTGGCGCTGGAGGCCCAGCGCCTCTTGAAAGACCGCGGCGTGTATGCCCGCGTCGTGTCCGCCCCCAGCGTGGAGACTTTCCTTGATCAGGACGCGAGCTATCGCGACAGCGTCATCGACCCCGCCTTGCCCGCCGTTGCGGTGGAGGCCGGGATACGCTGGGGCTGGGGTGCGCTGATCGGGCGCGAGGGCGGATTTGTCGGCATGACCGGTTTTGGCGCCTCGGCGCCGGCCGAAGCGCTCTACGATCATTTCGGCATCACCGCTGAGGCGGTTGCGGACGCCGCCCTCCGGCGGGTGTAGTCTGTCACGCGCCGGTTTGACCCTCACGCCTGCTGCTGGCCTTGAAGCAAGGAAGCATTGCCCATGAGCGCGCTTGAAGCCATGGCCGAAGACGGCCTCGATCTCAACGACATGGACGCGCTCAGCGCCTTCGTGGCCGACGCCCATGCGGTGGACGCCGCCGCCCTGCTGGACGAGCTGGAGCCGGAACAGGCGCGTGACCTTCTGATGGCCCAGACGCTGGACCATCAGACCGAAATTTTCGGCTATCTCTACGGCGACACCCAGGAGGCGCTGGCCCATATTCTGGAGCGCGCCAAGCTGGTCGAGATCGTCAGCGAGATGAACTCCGACGACCGGGCTGACCTGTATAACCGGCTGACCGAAGACCAGCGCGCGGCCCTCATGCCGGGCCTGGCGCGCGCCGAGCGCGAGGACATCCGGCGCCTGGCCTCTCACGAAGAGGGCACGGCCGGGGCGATCATGACCTCGGACTACGCCACGCTGGGCCTGGAGCTGACCGCGCGTGAGGCCATCGACTCGCTGCGCAAGGAAGCGCCGGACAAGGAAACCATCTATCGCGCCTATGTGGTGGACGACGAGCGCAAGCTTCTGGGATCGGTGCGGCTGCAGGCGCTGATACTCGCCTCCCCGGATACGCCGATCGCTGACCTGATGGAGCGCGGCGCGCTGTCGGTGCGCCTTGAAGAGCCCCAGGAAGAAGTGGCGCGCAAGATCGCGCGCTATGACGTGCTGGCGATCCCGGTCATCAACGAGTCGGGAGAGCTCGTCGGCATCGTCACCCATGACGACGCGATTGACGTGGTCGAGGCCGAGGCCACCGAGGACTTCCACAAATTCGCCGCCGCCGGCGCCATTGGCGAGAGCGTGCGCGACGCGCCGATCTTCACCCTCTACCGCAAGCGCATTGTCTGGCTGGTGATCCTGGTGTTCGCCAATCTGTTTTCCGGGGCCGGCATCGCCGTGTTTGAAGACACCATCGCGGCCTATGTGACGCTGGTGATTTTCATGCCGCTGATCATCGGCTCGGGCGGCAATGCCGGCTCCCAGGGCGCCACGCTGATGGTGCGCGCGCTGGCCACCGGCGATGTGGTGATGAAGGACTGGAGCGTGCTTCTGGGCCGTGAGTTGCTGGTGGCCGCCCTGCTGGGCGTGACCATGGCGCTGGCGGTGGCGCCCATCGGCTATGCGCGCGGTGATATGGGCATCGCCCTGGTGGTGTCGCTGTCCATGGTCATCGTGGTGCTCGTCGGCAGCCTGATCGGGATGAGCCTGCCCTTCGTGCTGAGCCGCCTGCGCTTCGACCCGGCCACCGCCAGCGCGCCGCTCATCGCCACCATCGCCGACGTGATGGGCATCCTGGTCTACTTCTCCATCGCCACTGCGATCCTGTTCTGATCCGGACCGTCATCCTTGCAAATCTAACATTTGATGTTGGATTTGCGAGGATGGACCGCTGCAAGCCGTTGTTTTTATTGAACAGGGCTAAACCCGCTGCGCATGGCCGAAGGCGAGGAGGCGGGCGAGTGCGTCACGGGCCTTGTCCTCGCCCAGCATGGCGAAATCGGCGGCGCTCACGGCCTCTCCCGCCACGAAACGCTCCAGCGCAGGCGCGGCGGGCAGATCAATCATCACCGGCCCGCCGGGGCCTGTGACGGCGATATGCCCCTGATCCTCGGCCAGATGCAGCGCGACCAGCGGACGGCGGCGCACCTGCGTCGCATCCGTGACCGGCCCGGCGGTGAGGGCGCCAAGGGTGTCGGGTGTGCGGCTGGTGACGAATTCATCGGCGAACAGCGCGATGACGGACTCAATATCGGCTTCAGCCTCCACCTGGCGCAGCGCCTTGATGAAGCGGGTCTGGAAGTCCTTGGGGTCAGCGCCGCGGTGAAAGCCCGGCGGCAGGGAGCGGCGCAGCTCAGGCAGGCGCAACGCAGCCTCTGACACCGCTTCGAGCAGAAAGTCCGCCCAGGTGCGGGTGATCACGCCGGTGGTGATGTGGAGGGACGGTGCGCCGGAGCCTTCATTGACCGCGTCATGCATCAGGCCGCGCGGCACGTAGAGCACGTCGCCGGGTTTGAGCACCAGCTCCTGGCTGGGCTCGCCCGCCGCATACTGGCCCGGCGTGAAGCGCTCGCCGCGATAGGGCGCGCCCACGGGCGAATCATAGAGCCGCCAGCGCTTCTCCCCCTCTACCTGCAGCACGAAGACGCAGTGATTGTCATAATGGGTCTGGAAACCCTGAGCCGTGGGCGGGGTGAGATAGATATTGGTCTGGACATGGCATGACAGGTCGGCTTCCAGCGCCCGGCACAGATCGGCGAGCGGGCGCTGGCGGGTGTGCAGCTGGGGCAGGATCAGCGTCGCGCCCTGCTGGAAAAGACGCGCCGCCTGACCCCGCTCCAGCACGCCATTGCGGTTGAGATACGCGCTTTCAGAGAGCTTCGGCTCGGCGCGGGCCATGGAGGCTTCGCCCTCGCGGAACAGCTCATTGGCCAGGCGCTGGTCAATCTCGGCAGTTGAGATCAGGGCCCTGAACCGGTCCGGGTCCCGGCCCGGCGCGTGCAGGGCGCGCTTTTCATAGACATCGTCAAGGAAGCCCGCCGCGTCATGCGGCGCGATCAGCTCTGCGAGCCCGAACGGGCCGGACGCGGCGACCATGATCAGCAGCGCCGCCCCTGGCCGCCCGGATCGGCCCACGGACCGGAATCAGAATCGGAACAGGACCGCGATCCGCCCCGGCCATAATTGGCCCGGTCAGCATAGGCGCCGCCATCGCTGTCAGTGACGCCGGTATATCCGGGCTCATAGCCGCCGCAGTGACGGCCCTGGCCGCCCGGGTCGGCATAGCGCCCGCTATCGGCGTCCGAGCAAGCCCGTCCGCCACCGGAGCCGCGTCCGTGGCCGTAATTGGCGCGGTCGGCATAGGGCCCGCTGTCGGCGTCGGTAAAGCCGGTATAGCCCGGCTCATACCCGCCGCAGCGCCGACCCTGACCACCCGGATCGGCGTAGGGGCCGCTGTCAGCATCGGAACAGCCTGACACGACGGCGCAGCGCTGACCGCCCCCGGCCGGATCGGCGTAGAAGCCGCCGTCACTGTCAGAACAACCGCTGGCGAAGCCTGCCGTGCGGCCATGGCCCACCGCGTCAAAGGGATCAGAATCAGTCGCGCCGGTATAGGGTCCGGTGGCGCATCCGGTCAGGCCCGCCGCGCCGAGCGCAACGCCGCCGCCAGCCACGCGCGCCAGAAACGAGCGCCGCGTCAGTGGTCTGAATTTCCCCACGCACCCCTCCCCGGACTGCAACGCCTTGATCCTACGCAAGGTCTGAGCCTCTGGCGAGCGGAAATTTAGGGCGCTGAATGCGGGTCTGAAACCATTGGCGCGAGGCGCGCCAAGGCGGGCTATGCTGATCCCATGAGCGCAGCGATTCGCATTCTTGGCGTCGATCCTGGCCTGACCGCCACGGGCTGGGGGCTGATTGATCAGACCGGCTCGCGCCTGGCCCTGGTGGCGTATGGGGTGATCCGGGCGCCGGCCCGCGCGCCCATGGCCCAGCGCCTGTGCGCCATTTACGATGCGCTGGAAGCCCTGATCGGCGAGCATCATCCCCACGAGGCCGCGGTGGAGGACCAGTTCGTCCACGTCAATCCGGCCAGCGCCCTGAAGCTCGGACAGGCCCGCGCCGCCGCCATGCTGGCGCCCGCGCGCGCCGGGCTGACCGTCGCCGAATACGCGCCGCGCCTGGTCAAGAAGGCGGTGGTGGGCACCGGCGCAGCGGACAAGGCCCAGGTGGCGGCCATGGTGTCGGTGATCCTGCCCGGCGCCAAGGCCGAGGCCGACGCCGCCGACGCGCTGGCCGTCGCCATCTGTCACGCCCATCACCGGCGCTCGGCCGGGGTGGCTTCAGCGAGGGCCGCGTCATGATTGGCAAGCTCACAGGCATTGTGGACGCGGTCGGCGAGGAGGAAGCGGTCATCGATGTGGGCGGGGTGGGCTATCTCATCCATGCCGGCGCGCGCACGCTGTCGCGCCTCAGCCCCGGCGCTTCGGTCAGCGTGCATGTGGAGACCTATGTGCGCGAGGACGCGTTCAAGCTGTTCGCCTTCCTCACCGATGCCGAGCGGGCCTGGTTCGTGCGCCTGCAATCGGTGCAGGGCGTGGGCGCGCGCCATGCGCTGGCGATCCTGGACGCCGTGGCGCCCGGCGAGATCGAAAGCGCGGCGGCGCTGGGCGACACCTCCGCCTTCTCGCGCGCCAAGGGCGTCGGCCCCAAGCTCGCCCAGCGCATCGCGGCCGAGCTCAAAGACAAGGCGCCCCCCGCCGGCCGCACGCTGGGCGGCGGCGCGGCGCTGGCGGCATCGGCGGGTTCAACTGCGCCATCTGCCCCCGTCGCGCCCTCCGCCAGCGCCGCACGCGAGGCGGCCGTCTCGGCTCTGATCAATCTGGGCTATGGCGAAAGCGACGCCCGCCGCGCGGCGGCCCAGGCCCTGCGCGATCTGGGCGATGAGGCCGGCGAAGGCGCGCTGATCAAGGCCGCTCTCAAGGAGCTGGCGCGATGAGGGGCATGATCGCCAAAGCCCAATGCGGCTCCAACACTGGAACAATGGCGCCGTCCGCCCTCCCTCCCCCACCGGGGGAGGGCCGGGGTGGGGGCATGCAGGTCCGGCAACAAGTACGTCACCCGTGACCATTTCACCCCCCCCCCCCACCCAACCCCCAAGGGGCGGG
>JAIUMW010000142.1 GCA_022565365.1 Oceanicaulis sp. | reverse complement strand
TTCCTGCAGAACATCACCGGCTTCATGGTCGGCTCCAAATACGAGGCCGGCGGCATCGCCAAGGACGGCGCCAAGCTGGTCACCGCGGTGTCCTGCGCGCGCGTGCCCAAGATCACCCTGGTCATTGGCGGCTCATACGGCGCGGGCAATTACGGCATGTGCGGGCGCGCCTTCGGCCCGCGCTTTTTGTTCATGTGGCCCAATGCCCGCATCTCGGTGATGGGCGGCGAACAGGCCGCCAGCGTGCTCGCCACGGTCAAGCGCGACGGGATGGAGGCGCGCGGCCAGAGCTGGAGCGCCGAGGAGGAAGCCGCGTTCAAGGCCCCGATCCGCGACACCTACGAAGCCGAAGGCTCGCCCTATTACTCCACCGCCCGCCTCTGGGATGACGGCGTCATCGCCCCCGCCGACAGCCGCCGCGTGCTGGCGCTGGCGCTGTCAGCAGCGCTCAACGCCCCGGTGGAGCCGACGCGGTTTGGCGTGTTCAGGATGTAATACCGGCCCGTTCCTTGCCCTGATCTCCCCAACCAGCCCCGCCTTGTGCCGGGGCGGGACGGTCGGGAGGTGAGTGATGGGGTGGATCGAGCGGTGGACCCAGGAAGATCGCGGGCGGTTTCGCGCTGGCGTCGTGCGCGCCCGCCATCGCCTGGCCGATAGCGGCCTGTTCTGTGATCCCGCTCTGGAAGAGCTGATCGAGACCCATCCGCGCGAGCGTCTGGACATCGCCATGATGGACGAGGGCGGCTCGTCGCGCTCCTGGACCGATCTGTCGCCGGGCGAGCGCAATGGCGCCGATCTGCTGGCCGGCGCGCGCGAGGGCCGGGTGTGGATGAATCTGCGCGAGGTGTTCAATATCCGCCCCGAATACCGCGCGCTTCTGGGCGCCGTGTTCGCCGAGCTGCGCGAGCTGCATCCGCGCTTCCGGCCCGACGTGATCAAGGGCGGGCTGCTGATCTCGGCGCCCGGCGCGCGCGTGCCGTTTCATATCGACCGCACCGACCCCATGCTGTGGCATCTGCGCGGCAAGAAGCGCGTCTATGTCTATCCGCGCAGCGCGCCGGTGCTGAACGAGGCCGATGTGGAAGGCGTGCTGATACATCCCTTCAACGACGATCTGCCCTACAAGAGCGCCTTCGACACACGCGCGCAGGTGTTTGACCTGGAGCCCGGCGAGGTGTTGTGCTGGCCGGTGCATACGCCCCACCGCGTGGTCAATCTGGAGGGGCTGAATGTCTCCATGGCTACTGACTACACCTGCCATGACGTGCGCGTGCGCAATCACGCCATGATGTTCAATGGCCTCATCCGGCGCCGTCTGGGCCTGACCCCCTCCATCGAGGACAGCCGCGGGCTGGGCCTGGCCGCCCGCGCCGGGCTGGGGTTCACCGCGCGCAAGCTGAAGCTTCTGCCCAAGGCGGGCATGCCCGCGCTGGCGGCGGAAGCGGCAGCGCCGGTCGCAGAGGCGGGGCTGGCGGGCTGAAGCCGGGCCTCACCCCTCCCGCGTCACGGGCGGGAACAGGCGCGCGATCGGACCGGTCTTCGGGAAGGGCGCCAGCAATATCGCGCGCAGCGGGTTCCAGGCCGCGCTGAGCACCACCACGAACGCCCCCAGCACCAGCAGTGTCAGCGCCAGAACCGGCGTGCCGGACAGGCCCAGCTCGCTGATCAGCATCCAGGTGGCGATACCGGCGGTGACCAGGCCGGATACGATCAGGGCGCGCCGGTTGATCAGGAGCGAGACCAGCGAGAACGCCAGGATGACGATCAGCGTCGCGATGGCGCTGCGCAGGCCTGACAGCGCCTCGGCGTCCATCAACGCCTCATCCCACCGCCAGCCGACATTGACCAGGGTGACCACCGCCGATAGCAGCACCGGCGCGGCAAACAGGTGCAGCCAGAATCCGGTGCCTGACAGGCGGGTCTCCCGCTCGGGATCGCGCCCGTCATACCACAGCCCGGCGATGAACAGGGCGAGGCCGAAGGCCAGGGTGATCACCGGGTTATAGACCAGGAAGATATGCGGATCGGCCGCCAGCACGGCCATTGACGCCAACGCCGCCAGCCCCACACCGGTCAGGGCGCCGGCAAACGGCAGGGCGAAACTGCGATAGTACAGGAAGGCGGGTACAGTCACCGCCAGCGCGGCGAAAACCGGGAACAGGCGCAGGCGCCAATCCTCCGGCGCCAGGACGCGCGCGCCGTTGTCGTCCTCCGCGAACACGCTTTGCGGGTCGAACAGGGCGCCCAGACCCCCCAGTCCCTCTTCGCCAATCAGCACGCGAACATAGAGATAGATCAGCAGCCATCCCACGGTGATCGTGAAGATCACACTCAGCAGGATGCCGGGCAGCAGCCGGCGCATATGACCCACCAGCAGGAGCGAGACCAGCCAGGCCGCCAGCGCGGTTATGCTCAGGCTGCCCACCAGACCGGCATCCAGCGCGTACTGAAAGTCCGCCCCCTCTATCAGGCTGACCATATAGCCGTTGGTCACCGCGATCCCGGCGAACAGGATTGCGACGCCGGTCGCGGTGAAGACATCGTGGAAATTATTCAGGAAGGGCAGAAGCTCGTCATTGCGCCCGGCGCTGGACGGCGGCAGGGCTGCCGGACCCGCGTCGGCGAGACTCGTTTCAGCCGGACGGGCGAAGGATTGCAGGCGTGTATCGGCCATCAGCTTTTCCCCTCTTGAAGGCGATCAAGCCTGCCACGGGGCGCCAAAGTTGTCACCCGGCAACTGGCCGCACACGCCCTGCGCTCTGAGCGCGGGCGTGGCATTCCTGCCGCGCTTGCGCGCCTAAACGCCACGCCCCGGCTTAACACCGGCGCGCCTACGCGCTAACGTTTCGTCAAGACTTGTGGCAAAGCCGCTGTATCGCCGAGGGGGCGCTGCGGCGCAGCGGGGGGAGACGCGCGCGCAATGACGTCTGAAGTCATGATCATGAACCGCCAGGCGGTGGTGCTGGCCGCCGACAGCGCGGTCACCTATGGCGGCGGGCCGGACCCGGTGGTGACGCTGGAGGCGGAGAAAATCCTGCGCCTGGGGCCGAACATGGCCGTCATGGTGTACTCGCGCGGCGATGTGCTGGGCCGCTCCTGGTCGCAGATCGCCCATGCCTTCACCAAGCGCCACGGGGATGCCGATTTCGCGTCTGTGGATGATTGCGCGCGGGCGTTCTTCCAGTTCCTCGATAATAACCGCAGCCTGTTCCCCGAGGCCGAGGAGATGGAGGAGTTCGCCCATCTCATGCGCGCCGCCTTCATCACCGTGCTCAGCCACGCCAAGGCGATGCGGCGCTATCCCGGCGGCGGGTATGACAGTGATGAGGCGGCGTTCGAGGCGGCGCTGGACCTCTACCGCCAGCATCTCGACCATGACGAGGCCGGCGCCGAGCGCGAGGCCATCGAGGCGCTGGCGGGGCTCGACCGCACCCGTTTTCACGAGCGCTACGCCGCCCTGCTCGACGCCTTGATCGACGAGGCGCTGGGCGAGTTCGGCATGCAGGGCGATGTGCGCGACAAGCTGTTTGATTTCGCCTACAAGATCGCCACCCGCCCGGCCTTTCTGGAGCCCTATGCGGGCCTGGTCTTCGCAGGCTTTGGCGACGAGGACGTTTTCCCGGTCTACACCCATTATTACGCCTCGATCCTGATCGATGGCGTCATGAAGCGCGCCGCGGACGAGACCATGCGCGTGGGCGTCGATGACGGGCCCAACGCCTTTCTGCGCACCTTCGCCCAGGCGGAGATGCCCCACACCTTCCTGCGCGGCATTCATCCTTTGATGTTCGACGTCATCATGTCGCTCAACTGGATCACCAACGAGTCCGCCGCCGAGGCGGCGCTGAAAGAGGCGGGCGTGGATGACGCGGCCGGCAATGAAGCGATGGACGCGCTGCGCGGCGGGCCCTTGCCGAACCTGACCATGGAATTCGCCCACGCCGTGCAGGAGGTTTCCCAACAGGAATTCATCAATCCCTTCATCCAGGTGGTCTCGGCCTCGGGCAAGCGTCAGCTCGCCCAGACGGCCAAGTCGCTGGTGGAGCGCAATATCCTGAAAAACCAGCTGCACATGTCCCAGACCGGGGTGGGCGGAGACGTGGACGTGGTCATGGTCTCGCGCACAGGCGGTCTGGAATGGTATGCTCGCAAGTCCTGAACGCCCCGCGGCCATCAAGGAGGCTGATATGAGTGACGCGCCCAAACCGCTTGATCTCGACCACGCCCGCGCGGCGCTGGCCCGTGCGCGCAATGACATCACCCCGGCGGCCGTGCGCGCTCCGCGCCCGGCGGATCTGTCGCGCCTGCAGGAGATGGAGGCGCGCACCGCCACCACCGACAATCGCGCAACCGCCTTTCGTGACACCGTGCGCCAGTCGCTCGGCCTGGGCGCCTATCGCGGCCCGCCTACCGCGCCCTCGCGCCTGGCCGCCCACGCCATGAGCACGCCTTTGTGCGACGCCGATGTGTGCGCGCCGGTGCGCCCTGTCAGCCCGCCGCCAGCCCCCGCAGAGGTCAATGCCGGTGACAGTGCAACGCTGGCGCCCGCCCCGTCTGAACAGGCCGGGCCGGCGGATAACGCGGGTGACGCGGTCATGGAAGCCGAAGGCCCCGGCGCGCAGGCCGACCCCGACCTCGCCGAAACCACCCCCGAACCCGGTCCGGACGACATCGCCGGCGCGCCGGCGCCCAAGCGCAAGAAGTTTCTGGGGATTTTCTAGGCCCCGGAGGTGATGCCGCACCCCTGGTCCACACCCTCATCCGATGCCTGACGGCAGCGGAGGGAGAGGGCGTGACCGCCTCATCCGCAAAGCCGAAGCCCCTGCCCTGAACAGGGGGTATGCGCCGCCCTGCGATGGCGCCAATGGTGGCGCTGACCGGCTTGGCGCTGTGCCTGACCGGCCTTTGCATGAAGGGGGCTACGGACATGGTGTCGATGCTGACCAGGACTTTGACAATGATGGTGCTCGCCCTGGCGGTCACGCTGGTGGCGGGCTGCGAGAGCATGATCACCGGCGGGCCGCTGATCCGTCCGGGCGAGCCGACCGGCGTGATCGAGGTGGTGAATAATTCGGGGCTCACCATAAATTCCGTGGCGATCTCCAACTGCTCGGCCAGCACGTACGGTCTCAATCGCCTGCCCAACGGCGTCGTGATTCCGCATGGACGCAGCTACTCATTCCCGGTGTCGGCGGGGTGCTGGGACGTTCTGGCCGGCGTCTATAATGCCGATTTCAGCCATGCCGACACGCGCCGGCGAATCACGGTGGCCCCGAATGTGCGCTTCCGCTTCCACGTGAATGACGGCCGCTAGCGCGCGCTGACCGGGCTCGAAAATCTCCGCTGCGCCCCATGCGCGGCGGAGATGAATGCGGTTATGGCGCTTTTGTAAGGCGCCAGCCATTGACGCGGGGCACGGAAACCCCAACCTTGTGAGGGCCGCGTGTTCGCGCGCGCAGCATGCGTTCCGTTTCCGGCGCAGGAGCCCCGCCCATGACCCAGACCCAGGCGTTTCACACCCATGGCCTCATGGCCGCCATGCGCGCCGTCCTTGCGGCGCTGCTCGCAGGCGCGGTGATCGCGATGGGCCTCATTCTGGCGGCCTTCGTGACCATGGCTGCGTTCATCGCCGCCGCCGTCGGACTGGCTGGCGCGGGCGCCTGGTGGCTCTACAGCAAGGTGCGCGGACGCCGTCCGGCGCGGCGCGCCCCCCAGGTTCTGGACGCCCATCGCGGCCCCCACGGCTGGCCGGTGGATGGCGATCAGCCTGAAGAACGCTCCTAGGTTTCTACGCCCGGTTTGTCCTGATCAAGTGCGCGCCGCCCTGGCGGGCGGTACTCCTGTCACATTGGCGTGAGACATCCGCCCGCGCCGCCTTGTCGCCGGGCGTGCGCTTCGATAGAGCCACGCCATGAGCCTTCGCCATTTCGCCCTCCTCTTTGTCATCTGCCTGGTCTGGGGCGTGAATTTCGTGGTGGCGAAATGGTCGCTGTCCGGCACGCCGGTGATTGTGGAGGGGTTTGACGGCGCGCCGCCGCTGTTCTTCGCCTTCCTGCGCTTTGCGCTGCTCTATGCCATGCTGGCGCCCTGGCTCTTGCCCGTGCCGCGCCCGTTCGGGCCGGTCATTGGCGCGGCGCTGACCATGGGCGCGATCCAGTTTGCGCTCCTCTTCATCGGCCTGCGCTACGCCACGCCCTCGGCCATCGCCATTGTGGTGCAGCTGTCTGTGCCTTTCACCACAGTCCTGTCGGTGCTGTTCCTGTCAGAGCGCGTGGGATGGATCCGGGCTTCGGGCATGGCCATCGCCTTTGCCGGCGCGGCGCTGGTGGTGTTCAAGCCGGCCGAGTTCTCCTTCACCATCGGTCTGTGGGCCGGGGTCGGCGCGGCCATGGCGGCGGCGGCCGGCGCGATTTTCATCAAGCGCACGCCCGCCCCGGCGCTCAAGCTGCAGGCCTGGATCGGACTAATTTCGTTTCCGCCGCTGGCGCTGTTGTCTTTCCTCACCGAGCGCGACCAGATCAGTTCGACCCTGGCGGGCGGCTGGCCGTTCTTCGCCACGCTGGTATTCACCGTGGTGCTGGTCAATGTGTTCGGCCATGGCGCGTTCTACTGGCTGCTTCGCCGCTATGACGCCTCGCTGATCGCGCCGCTAACCCTGATGGCGCCGCTGATCGGGGTGATCAGCGGCGTGGCGCTCCTGGGCGATGAAGTGACCTGGCAGCTAGTGGCTGGCGGCTTGCTGGCGCTGGCCGGTGTTGGCATCGTAGCCGCGCGGCGCTCGCGCACCGCGCCGGTGGAGACGGTCCTGAGGAAGCCGCGATGAGCCTGAAGCCGATTGATGCGCCGTCGCCGAACTTCAACGCGCGCGCCCAGCCGGTCTCCATCCTCGTGCTGCACTATACCGGCATGGAGAGCGGGCAGGCGGCGCTGGACCGGCTGCGCGATCCGGACGCCAAGGTCAGCGCGCATTATCTGGTGGAGGAGGACGGACGCGTCTTCGCCCTGGTGGACGAAGGTGATCGCGCCTGGCATGCCGGGGCGGGCGCCTGGGGCGCCTGCACAGACGTGAATTCCGCCTCTGTGGGCATAGAGATCGTGAATGGCGGCCATGATTTCGGCCTGCCCGATTTCCCGGATGTGCAGACCGAGGCGGTCATCGCGCTCAGCCGCGAAATCCTGACCCGTCACGCCATCGCGCCGCGCAATGTGATCGGGCACTCCGACATGGCCCCGTCGCGCAAGTCTGATCCAGGCGAGAAATTTCCCTGGGCGCGGCTGGCTGCCGCCGGTATCGGGCTGTGGCCCGAGGCGCTGGCGCCGGCTGTCCCGGCGGCGGACGCGATGTGGGGGCTGGCCATGATCGGCTACCCGGTGCAGGACAACAGCCTCGATGACGTGGTGCGCGCCTTCCAGCGCCGCTTCCGCCCCGGACGCATTGACGGGCGCCTGGACGCGGAGACGCTGGGCCTGATCGCTGCCGTCAGGGCGCTCATCGCTTGACGAAGCCGGTGCAAACACCGACTTAAGGGCGGTGTCAGGCGGCCGGGCGGTCGCTTCCGTCCAGTGGCGAAAGCCGGGCGGGAGAGGAAAGTCCGGGCTCCATGGAGGCAAGGCGCCGGGGAAATCCCGGCGGGCCGGGCGACCGGTTCAGGGAAAGCGCCGCAGAAATCAAACCGCCAGACCCGGCTTCGGCCCCGTCTGGCAAGGGTGAAACGGTGGGGTAAGAGCCCACCGCCCCGACCGCAAGGAAGGGGGCACGGCAAGCCCCGCCTGGAGCAAGACCGAATAGGGACGGGCGCTGCGGTCTGACCGCAGCAGGCGCGCCTCCGCGCTGCCGTCCGGGTGGGTCGCATGAGGCGGCGCGCAAGCGCCGTCCCAGAGGAATGGCCGCCGCGTTCTTTCCGTTTTGGAAAGCGCGGCACAGAACCCGGCTTACAGGCCGCCCGGCACACGCTTTTCCGATCATTTTCCGCCTTCCGGCCGGCTCGCGCTGTGCGGCGCGTTAACCTGTTCTTTCTCTGTTCTTGAATCGGGCGGATTTGCTTGAGCTGTTTGACTTTTCCACAACAGCAAAAGCCGTCATCGGGACAGGTTTATGCATTGTGTCCCATGCTATCCCATGTTATCCCATAATTAACCACGCAATACGGGGGCGTGGCTCAACGGGGATGCCAGAACGGCCAT
>JAIUMW010000141.1 GCA_022565365.1 Oceanicaulis sp. | reverse complement strand
GGAGGCCGGCGCAGACGCACCCGGCGGCAGCATCAGCGCGCCAGAAGCAGCCCCGCCACGCCCGCCAGAATCACCGCCGTGACAAGGTCAGCCCAGCGCTTGACCCCGCGCGAGGCCATCCATCCGCGCGCCCGCTCGGCCAGGCCCACATGCACGGCGGCCGTCACCGCATACATGGCCAGCATGATCGCCACCATGGCGCCATAGCTCATCGCATCCACCAGGCTCAGATCGAAAAACGCCGGCAGCAGAGACAGATAGCAGACGATGTGCTTGGGGTTGGTCATGGGCATGGCCACGCCCGCCACATACGTCGCCGCCAGCCCCGCCCCGGTGATTCGCGGCAGCGCCGCCCCGGCGGGTTTGGGTTTGAAGAACCCTTGCAGCGCCCCCCAGGCGAACCACAGCAATATCGCCGCCCCGATCACGCGCGCGGCGAGAAACAATGCAGGCTGTCCCGACGCCAGCTCGGCTGCGGCGGCCAGTCCGAACACGGCCACGGTCAGCCAGATGATGTCGCCGGTGATGATTCCCGCGCCATAGATCCAACCATGGACGGGGCCAGCGTCCAGCGTGCGCGCCACCATGGCCAGATTGCCCGGCCCCGGCGTGAAGAACAGGATCAGGATGGCGCCGGCGAACGCGGCGAGGGATGCAAGCGTCATGGACGCGAGTGCTAGCGCCGGCGCCGCGCCCTGCCCAGCATCCGGCGCAGCACAGGCTTGGCAGGACGTGGCCGGGCGGGCTAACCAAGCCGGACACGTCCCTGTCCGGAGGCTCCGCCCATGCTGTTCGCCGTCACCTGCACTGATCGAGCCGGCGCGCTGAGCGTGCGCCTGGAGCATCGCGCCGCCCATCTCGCCTGGGCGGGGGCGGCGGACTCGCCAGTAAAAATGGGCGGGCCGCTGCTCGACGGCGAAGGCCAGCCTGCCGGCTCGCTGCTGATAGTCGAGGCGGATGACGGCGAGCATTTGCGCACCATCCTCAAAGACGACCCCTACGCCAGGGCGGATTTGTTCGCCGACGTGGTGTGGATGCCGTTCAAATGGACGCTGAAAGCCCCCGAGGGTCTGGCGTGAGGACGGCGCCGTGAGCTTAACGCTGCCCGCCCCCGGAACCGTCCTGAAGGCGTTGGACGCCATTCCCGATCCCGGCGGCGCGCCGGCTGATTATGACGCGGTTCCAATCCTGATCGTGCGCTCCGGCGATCTCGTGCGCGCCTGGATCAATGTCTGCCCCCACCAGGGCCGCCCGCTCTGCCTGCCCTCGGGCCGCACGCTGGTGAGCGAGGGCCGCTTCATCGTCTGCCCGTTTCCCGGCGCCAGCTTTGATCTGGAGCCCGGCGCCTGCGCCGGAGGCCCGGCGGGCAAGTCGGCGCTGAAGCCCGCCCCCATCCGCATCGAAAACGGCCAGGTCATCGCCGCCTGAAAGGGCGCGCCCCTTGCAGCCCGGCGCCCGGCATGGCTTATGCTGCGCTGCAGCGTAAAGGGGGCGGGAGCTCGCAATGCTATCGCTACTGGGAATGCTGACGGCCCTCGGCCTGCTGATCTGGTTCGCCTACCGGGGCGTCAGCGTGCTGCTCCTGGCGCCGGTCATGGCGCTGGCGGCGGTCGTGTTTTCGCCCGGGGAGCCGCTGCTGGCCTCTTATACCCAGGTTTTCATGCCGGCGGCGGGCGATTTCATCGCCCGCTATTTCCCCCTTTTCCTGCTCGGCGCGGTATTCGGCCGGCTGATGGAGCACACCGGCTCGGCGCGCGTGATCGCCGGCGCCATCGCCAAAGCGCTGGGGCCGCAGCGCGCCAGCCTGGCCGTGGTGGCGGCGTGCGCCGTGCTGACCTATGGCGGCGTATCACTCTTCGTCGTGGCGTTTGCGATCTACCCTATCGCGGATGCGCTGTTCCGTCAGGCGGACATTCCCCGGCGGCTGATCCCGGCGGCGGTGGCGCTGGGGGCGTTCACCTTCACCATGACCGCGCTGCCGGGCACGCCGGCCATCCAGAACGCGATCCCCATGCCCTATTTCGGCACCACGCCCTTCGCCGCGCCGGGGCTGGGCCTGATTGCGGCGCTGGTCATGGTCACGCTGGGCCATGCCTGGATCAGCTGGCGGATCGCAAGGGCGCGCTCGCGCGGCCAGGGGTATGATCATGGCGCGCCCGCATTGGTCCCGGCCCTAAACGCGCCGGGCGAGGCCGAGCCGCGCGCGGGCGACCCGCCGCTCTGGCTCGCCGCAGCGCCCATCGTGCTGGTGTTGCTGGCCAATTATATGTTCAGCGCCCATGTCTTCGCCCAGATGAGCGCGCCCTGGCTATCCGAGCCGCGCTTTGGCGCCACCACCCTGGATTCGGTGCGCGGGCTGTGGTCGATCATCGCGGCGCTGACCATCGCCATCATCCTCCTGATCGCCGCCAACTGGCGCCGGCTCGCCCAGCCCGCCGCAACGCTGGGCGCCGGGGCGAACACCGCTCTTCTGCCGATCTTCAATACGGCGAGCCTCGTCGGTTTCGGGGCCGTTGCGGCGGGCCTGCCGGCCTTTGCGCTGGTGCGCAGCGCAATTGACGGGCTGGGCGGCGGGCCGGTGCTGGGCCTGGCCGTATCGGCCAGCGTGCTGGCCGGGATCACCGGCTCGGCGTCGGGCGGGATGAGCATTGCGCTCGATGCGCTGGGCACCAGCTATCTCGCCGAGGCGCTGGCGGCCGGCATCTCGCCCGAGCTTTTGCACCGGGTGGTGGCGCTGGCCACAGGCGGGCTCGACGCCCTGCCTCATAACGGCGCGGTGGTGACCCTGCTGGCCGTTTGCGGCCTGACCCACCGTCAGGCCTATGGCGACATCTTCATGGTGGCGGTGGCTGCGCCGGTGGCGGCGCTGGCGGCTGTGGTGATGCTGGGCAGCGTGTTCGGCGCGTTCTGAGCCGCGCCGGTCTCACCACACCGAAAAACGCCCCGGCCTTGAGGGACCGGGGCGCAATTGAGTTGGTCAAACACTTCAGGACGCTCAGTGCACGCTCACCGGCTCGGCGCCATGCCAGCGCGCGGCGGCGAAGGCGGCGTCACGGTCGGAGAACACCGCCATGCGCTGGCCGCTGTCGTCATGGATGGCGTAGAGCGTGTCGTCAGCGTTGATCTGGATGTCGCTGGCCGCAGCCGCCTCCATCACCTCGGCTCCAGCGATCGCGCGCACATAAACCGTCGGCGCAGCGTTCTGGCGCGTTTCATCTGTCGAAACATTCATGGCGCGCTCCTTCTCGAGGGCTTTTCCAACCTGTTGTAAAAGGTGGGGACCGCGTGCAGGAGCGTCAAGAGGCAGGGGTGGAGGGCAGTGGCGAGCCCGGAACCAAAAAACCCCCGCGCCATCCGGCTGCGGGGGTTTTTCTAACTGGTGGAGCCAGGCGGAATCGAACCGCCGACCTCTTGAATGCCATTCAAGCGCTCTACCAACTGAGCTATGGCCCCGAAACGCCCGTGAAGGCGGGCGGGGAGGGACCCCCGCCGGATCGAGAGCGCGGACATTAGTCGCGCGCCGCACGCCGATCAAGCCTGCCCGGCGCCGCGCTGTGCAGCGCCGCCGGGCGGGCCCGTCTGGCAATAAATTTCAGGCGCTACACATCGTCATCGTCATCGTCGGCGACGACCACGTCGTCGAGATCATCATCGTCGTCATCCAGAAGGATGCCGGTGTCGTCATCGTCATCGTCGTCTTCGAGGTCGGCCTCGCCTTCGGAGAAGCCGTCGAGATCCTCGTCCACAGGCGCGGCCTTGGTCTTCTTGGCCGGAGCGGCGACATCGTCGTCCTCGTCGTCATCGCCCAGATCAATGGGCTCTTCGTCCAGCTCGGGCTCGTCGTCCTCGGCGTCGTCCTCGTCCTCATCGGCTTCGACGGCGTCTTCGACGTCCTCGGCCTCGTCTTCGCCCTCAACCGCTTCTTTGGGCTCTGGCTTGGGGGGGGGGGGCTTTTTCGGGGGCGTCTTGGCGATCACCTCTTCGAAATAGGAGACCGGATATTCCTTGCCGGTGAACGGCGACACGATCGGGTCCTTGCCCAGATCGTAGAACTTCTTGCCTGTCTCAGGGCAGGTGCGCTTCACGCCGAGATCGGTTTTGGGCACTGGCATTATCCTTCAGCGCTGGTTGGCGTCTTTAAATCGGCGCGCCAGTTGCCACGATAAGCGCGCGCTGTCAAAACCCGATTTGAGCTTTTTGCGCACCCAGCCCCAAGACACCCTCATGACAGCCGCCTCCCAACCTGCCGCCGGACCCAGAACCGCCCGTCCCGCCAAGCGCTTGACCGGATCACTGGCCGCTGCGCCGGATAAATCGGTGTCGCACCGCGCACTGATGTTTTCCGCCCTGGCCGCCGGGACAAGCCGGATTTCGAACCTTCTGGAGAGCGCCGACGTGATGGCGACAGCCCGCGCCGTCGCGGCGCTGGGCGCCGATGTGCGCCGCGATGCGCCTGGCGTCTGGACGGTGACCGGCCACGGGCAATGGACCAGCCCTTCTGCCCCGCTGGACCTGGGCAATGCAGGCACTGGCGTGCGCCTGTTGATGGGCGCGGCGGCGCGCTTTGATCTCGAAGCGGTGTTCACCGGAGACGCCAGCCTGTCATCCCGGCCCATGGCCCGCGTGCTCGACCCGCTGGCGGCGATGGGTGCGCGCAGCGAATCACAGGGCGGGCGCCTGCCTGCGCGCCTGTTCGGCTCCAGCAGGCTGAAGCCCATCGATTACACCCCGCCCGTGGCGTCAGCCCAGGTGAAGAGCGCCATCCTGCTGGCGGGGCTGGGCGCCCAGGGCGAGACCATTGTGCGCGAGGCCCACGCCACGCGCGGCCATACCGAGACCATGGGCCTTCTTTACGGGGCCGATATGGACGCCGCGCCCGACGGCGCGGGCCTTACCGTGCGCGTGCGCGGCGGGCGGGTGCTGGCCCCCCATGATCTGGCTGTACCCGGCGATCCGTCCTCGGCGGCCTTCGCCATCGCGGCGGCGCTGGTGACTGAGGGAAGCGCCGTGACGCTCACCGGCGTGATGGACAATGCGGCGCGTTCGGGGCTCTACGCGGTGCTGCAGGACATGGGCGCGGATCTGATCATCACGCCTGCGGGCGCCTGCGCCGGGGAGCGTCTGGTGGACCTCTCGGCGCGCTCAGGCATGCTCACCGGCCTTGAGATCGATGAGAGCCGCGCGCCGTCCATGATCGACGAATATCCGATCCTGGCCGTCATTGCCGCTTTTGCTGAAGGCGTCACAGTGATGAAGGGGCTGGCCGAGCTGCGCGCCAAGGAAAGCGACCGGCTTAGCGCGTCCGCCGCCATGCTCACCGCCAATGGCGTGCGGGTCGAGCTGGGCGAGGATTATCTGGTGGTCCATGGCTGCGGCGCCGGCGGCGTGCCCGGCGGCGGCGTGGTGGAGACCCGCCACGACCATCGCCTGGCCATGAGCGGGCTGGTTATGGGCCTGGGCGCGCGCGAGGCCGTTACGGTGGATGACGTGGCCATGATCGCCACCAGCTATCCCGGCTTCTTCAACGACATGGCGCAGCTGGGCGCCGACATCACCTGACCCGGACAGACCGGGCCGCAGGCGGAATTACGCCTTTGCGCCCGGGGCCCGAGGTCCTAACGTCGACGCGAATCGTCAGCACCTGATGGGCCGGATATGACCAAGGATGCAGCCGGAGCCCGCGTGCTCCTCGTCGAAGATGACGAGCAGGACGCCTTCCTGTTCTCCAAAATGCTGCGCGAGGAGGCTGGCGCCGCGCGAATCGACCGGGCGCTGGAAGGCGCTGGCGCCCTGGCCCAACTCAAATCCGGCCCGGCGCCGGACTGTATCGTGCTCGATCTCAACCTGACTCGCGAGGATGGGCTTTGGCTGCTGGACCGGTTGCTGGACGATGAGGCGCTGGCGCGCATTCCGGTGATTGTGTTTTCCGGCGATACGACGCGCCTGCAGCGCGCCTCCTCCAGCTTCCCCAACGTGGTCTCGTCGGTGCGCAAGCCCGAGACGCTGGACCAATACCGCGCCGCCCTGGCCATTGTGGCGGCGATCCTCAAAGCGGCGGTGCGCTGAAGCGCGCCTGAGGGCTCTACCGGCGGAAGCGCTCCAGCAGGCGGTCGATATAATCCAGCTCTTCCTGGGGGCGGCCGCGTTCGGCGGCGCGGCGGCGCAACTCCTCCAGAATATCGCGGGCGCGCTGACGTTCGGCTTCGCTGGGCACAGCCGTCGCGCCGGACTCGCCCCCGGCGGCGCCACGCCCCAGCGGGTCGGCGCCCTCGGCATCGCCCGCCGCTTCACGCTCCAGCGCCTCGGCGGCTTCACGGGACGCCTCGCGCAGGGCGCGCAGGGCGTCGTCCTGCCGGCTCAGCGCACCCTGTCCATCGCCGTCGCGCAAGGCGCGCGCGGCGGCCTCCATGGCGCGGCGCGCGGCCTCCAGCGCGGCGCGGGCCTCATCGCCCGACGGCACGCCCTCCAGAGCGCCCTCGGCCGCATCCAGCCGGTCTTCCAGCGCGCGCTGGCGCTCAGCCAGATCATCAAACCCGGCGCCCGCGCCCTGAGGGTCATCCTCAAGCGCGCCGCCCGCGCCTTCACCGGTCTGTTCTTCGCCGGCATCCTCCTCACCGGGCAGCGCCTCGGCGCCCGGCGGACGGGACGCGCCTCCACCGCCAGACTGGCGCTCGCGGTTAAACGTGTCTTCGGTCAGGGCGCGCTGCTCGCCAATCGCTTCGGAGAGTTCTTCAAGCGCTTCGCGCAGGGCGCGGGCCATGGGGCTGTCCTCGCCCTGACCGCGCCCGCCCTGGGACAGGGTGATCTGCATATTGCGCAACATCTCGGTTAGCTGGGCCAGCGCCCGGCGCGAACCGGTCTCGTCGCCCAGCTCGGCCGCCTCGCGGATCGCGTCCATCAGCGCCTGCAGGCTGTCAGTGTCCATGCCGCCCATGCCGCCGGAGCCGCCCTCGGCGAAGCGACCAGCCTCAGCGGCTTCACGCGCCAGCGCCTGCATATAGACCTGCACCGCGCGCTCGAACGCATCGAACAGGGCCGACAGCTCGATCGGATCTGCGCCGCGCGCCAGCGCATCCATCAGCGCCTGTTCGGCGGCGCGCAGCGCTTCCTCGGCGTCGGCCAGACTGCCCAGCTCGGCGCGCAGGGCGATCTGCCACAAATCCTCGTCCTGATGACCCAGCGCATCACGCTCGCGGGCCCGGCGCACCTGACGCAGGGCCGTGCGCAGTCCCATCCACACGACGGGGTCGTCGAAGTAACCGTGCGGCGCATCGCTCACCGCATCCAGCGCCAGCGCCAGACGCTGCACGCCGGGCGGGGCGCGTTCGATCCGGCGATCGGGCTCATCGTCCAGGAAGGCGCCCGCCAGCGTTATGACCGAAGCCATGTCGGGCATGGGTCCATAGTCGGCCTCATCAACGAGGAAGCGGCGGCGCTCGGACGCCACGGCGCGCGCCAGCGGATCAAGGAAGCCGCGCTGGGGCAGGGTCAGGGCGATTTCGCCGGATTCGCCGCGCTGGCCGATAGCGTCCACTGCGATGACGCGTGCATGGACCCGCTCCCCGGCGAGGCGATGGCGCGAGAGGTCCAGACGCGCGGTTTGCAGGCCTTCATCTCCAGTGATGGTCACGGCGCCTTGCGGAATGGTGATCTCTTCAGCCTGCCCGCCATCCTCTGCCGCAAAGGCGAACACCAGCGCCTCGACGCCGTAATCGTCCTCGGCATAGAGCTCCAGCACCAGCCGGCCTTGCGCGTCGCCGGACGGCTCCGCGGCCAGGCGCACCTGAGGCGGCTGATCGGGGATCAGCTCCAGATTCACCTGCTCGCGCCAGCCGCCGGCGCGGATCAGGATTTCGCCATCGCTGTCCGGCGTGATGCGCAACAGGCGCACCTCCCCCGCCAGGGTCTCGATCTCTGCCGGGGCGCCATGGACGGACGGCATGCGGCCGGTTCCGGCCAGACGCACCGCCAGCACCGATCCGGCCGGGGCGCGCGCCTCGCGCCGCTCGCGCAGATAGATCACCGGCCGCCCGGTATAGGCTGGCGGCTCGATCCACATCTCGACACTGGTTCCCGCCACCGATCCGCCCGCCATCAGGCGCGGGGCAAAGGCGTCGCCAAGGCGCGGCACAGCCAGATCACCCGCCAGAAAGGCGCCGCAACCGATCACGATCACGGCGAAGACGCGCACGCCCAGCGGGTCCATCGCCGCCCAGGCGGCTCTGGGACGCCGGGTCCGGGCCACAACCAGCCGC
>JAIUMW010000140.1 GCA_022565365.1 Oceanicaulis sp. | reverse complement strand
TCTTCTCCGCCCAGCCGATCCCGGCGCAATTGACCATGATCCGCTCCTGCCCGTGGGCGGCGCGCGCAATCTCGAACCCGGCTTTCACGCTCTCCCCGTCGGCCACATTGACCTTGGCGAACACGCCGCCGAGCTCGGCCGCGACGTCCTGGCCGCGCGCCTCGTTGAGATCGAAAATGGCGACCTTGGCGCCCTCGGCGGCCAGGCGCCGGGCCGTGCCCTCGCCCAGGCCCGAAGCCCCGCCGGTGACGATCGCTGCCTTGCCCTTGATGTCCATGAAATGGCTCCCTTGAAAGCTGGTGCTGTGTGGCGTCATCGCGCAGATGCGCGGGTTCGCACCGGACATAGCGCGCGCAGGCGGGCGAGGGAAGCGGAAGGGAAAGCCGCGCGCCTTGGAGCCCGGCCCCGCCTCTGCTAGAGCACGCCCACCCATTCACCGGAGAGCCCGCTCATGACCCGCACCTCCCCAGCGGCAACCCCCGTCACCGCCCTCATCCTTCATGGCGGCGCCGGCGTGCTGGCTGACCGGTCCTATGACGTGGAGATCGCCCATTTGCGCAATCTCGCCGAAGAGGGCCGCGCGGCGCTGGCCGCGGGCGCCGATGCGCTCGATGTCGTCTGCGACATGGTGCGCGCCATGGAAATCTCCGGCCTCTACGTGGCGGGCAAGGGCAGCGCGCCCAACCGGGCCGGGCGCTATGAGCTGGACGCCGCCGTCATGGACGGGCGCGGGCGCCGGGCCGGGGCGGTGTCGGCGCTGGAAGGCTTCCTGTCGCCTGTGGACGCCGCGCGCGCGGTGATGGATCACACGCCTCATGTGCTGCTGGCGGGCGAGGGCGCGGCGCATTTCGCCCGCGAGCACGGCCTCGCCACCGTGCGTGATCCTGACGGCTATTACATCTCGGCTGCGGCGCCGGATAATCGCGCCATCCCCACCGGCACGGTGGGCGCGGTGGCGCTGGACGCGTCGGGCGCGCTGGCGGCGGCGACCTCCACAGGCGGCACGCTCAACAAGGTGTGGGGCCGGGTGGGCGACACGCCGATTATCGGATCAGGCACCTGGGCTGATGAGCGCGTGGCGGTGTCGTGCACCGGTCAGGGCGAGTTCTTCATGCGCGCCAACGCCGCCGCCGACGTGTCAGGGCGCGTGCGCTACGCCGGGGCTGATCTGGACGCGGCGGTGAAGGGCGCGCTGGACGATGTGGCGGCGCTGGGCGGGGAAGGCGGCATCATCGCGGTGGACGCGTCGGGCGCCGTCAGCGCGCGCTATAACTCGCCCGGAATGAAGCACGCCATCGTCCACCCCGGCGGGCGCATCAGCGCTTCGGTGAAATAGCGCCGCCCGACAGCTTCGCCTGCAGCGCGCGGGCGAACACCGCGCCCATGTCGGGGCCCTGTTCGGGATAGAGATAGGGCTCGATCACCTCCAGCTCCATCAGGGCCAGCTGGCCGTCGAGGCCGCGCACCATGTCCACGCGCGCATAGAGCAAGTCCGTCTCGCCCGTGAGGCGCGCCGCGGCGTCCAGCACGCTGCGCGCCAGCTCCAGATCGCCCGGACCCGGCGTCCAGACCTCTTCGCGGGCGCCGAACATGGACTGGACGCGGTAATCGCCGGCCTTGGGGCGCTTGACCAGCGCATGGGAAAATTCGCCGCCAAAGAAGATCAGGGAATACTCGCCCTCTTCCGGGACGCCCGGCAGGAAGGGCTGGATCAGGCAGGCGCCCGGCGGCAGATCGCCCGGCGGCGGCAGGGCCTCGCCCTTTCGCACCAGCGCCTGACGCCACGCGCCGCCGCCCACCAGGGGCTTGACCACCAGACGATCGGTTTCAAACAGCGCAAACCCGTCGGCGATCGCGGCGGCATCGGCCCGCGCCCGCCACAGGGTCGGGATGGAGGGCGCCCCCGCCTCTTCCATCGCGCGCAAATAGGTCTTTTCGATATTCCAGCGCACCACAGAGGGCGGGTTCCACACCGGGCCGTGCCCGGCCAGATGGTCCAGCGTGTCGAGGAACAGGGCCAGCTTGGGCGGGTAATCCCACACCGTGCCGATCATGAAGCCGTCAAACCCGGACGGCTCGAACGCCTCGTCCCAGACCCGGTGCTCCAGCGCGATACCGGCATCGTGGCAGGCGCGCGCCAGCGTTCCGAACTCCAGGTCAAACTCGACCCAGTCGGTCCGCGCGCCCGGGCGGTCCTTCATCATGTCGGCGGAGGTGAGAAAACAGACCCGTGCGCTCATGGGCGCGGCCTTAACGCGCGCGCCGCGCCCGCGCCAGCCTCTGCGGCGCCTTGAGCCGGGACGCCATGCAGGCTAAGTCCGGGTCCTTCCATTCCGCCTGCCCCCCGTTTCGCCCCGCAGAAAGGCCTTCCATGTCCCAGACCCGCTTCGACGTCCTTGGCGTCGGCAACGCCATTGTTGATGTGCTCGCGCCGGTGGACGAGGCCTTCATCGAAACGCACGGCCTGGTCAAGGATGCGATGATCCTGATCGACGAGGCGCGCGCCGATGCGCTCTACAAGGCCTTCCCCGAGGGCGAGGAAATCTCCGGCGGGTCAGCGGCCAATACGCTGGCCGGTGTCGCCAGCTTTGGCGCGCGCGGCGCCTATATCGGCAAGGTAGCTGATGACGGGCTGGGCGAAACGTTCGCCCGCGATCTGCGCGCCGCCGGCGTGCATTTCGACACCGCGCCCTTGAGCGGCGGCCCCTCCACGGCGCGCTGCCTGATCGCCGTGCCGCCTGATGCGCGCCGGGCCATGAACACCTATCTGGGCGCCTCCACCCTGCTGGACCCCGCCGATATCGACTCCCAACTGGTGGCGTCGGCGACGGTGGTGTTCCTGGAGGGCTATCTGTTTGACCGCGAGGAGGCCAAAGCAGCCTATGTGCGCGCCTCGGAGATCGCCCGTGCGGCGGACCGCGCGGTGGCCCTGACCCTGTCGGATGTCTTTTGCGTGGAGCGCCACCGGGCCAGCTTCCGTCAGCTGGTGCGCCACCATGTGGATGTCCTGTTCGCCAACGAGGCGGAGCTCAAATCGCTCTACGAGACCGATAATTTCGACGAGGCGCTGGCCGCCGTGCGCGCCGAGACCCGCATCGCCGCCGTCACCCGCTCTGAAAAGGGCGCCGTGATCGTGTCGGGGACAGAAGAAGCGCGCGTGCCGGCCACGACAATCGAGCGCCTGGTGGACACCACCGGCGCCGGCGACCAGTTCGCCGCCGGCTTCCTGACCGGCTATGCGCTGGGCCGGGATCTGGAAACCTGCGGGCGCCTGGGAGTCATCGCGGCGGGCGAGGTAATCACCCATTTCGGCGCCCGCCCCCATGCGGACCTGAATGATCTGGCCGCCAAAGCGGGACTGCCCCTGGCGCGCTAGCCTCCGCGTCCGCGCCTTGAGCAGAATTCACCCGGCGCCGCCGATTGAATTCTGCTCAATGAACGGTTTCAGCCGCTTAACCCAATATTCAGCACAGCGCGCGATGGTGGCCCCGAAGCAGCGCGTCCCTTCAAGGCGCACTGCGCTTGTGTTCGGGAGGGGACATGGCGCCGATCAGACATGCGATTTCACGCGTCATGCGTTCGCTGGTCATCAAGTTCACGCTGCTGTGCGGCCTGATCCTGATCCTGGCGACCACCGCCCTGATGAGCGTGGAGTATTATCTCAAGCGGGCTGAAAACACGGAAACAGGTCTTGCGCATGCGCAGATCATCACCGAGCTGTTCGCCACCACCCTGGCCCCGGCCATCGCCAGTGGCGATGCAGGCTTCCTGGTCACGCGCCTTGGCCAGTTCTCCGACCGCGCGGACGTGGATGGCATCTACGCTGTCAATGTCGGCCGGACCGTGCTGGCAGCCGATGGCGACACCCCGGTCAATCCGGGCATGCGCGCTGCGGATGCGATGCTCCAGTCAGCGCTGGGCGCTGTGGATACGCGCGTGGAGATTATTGGTCAGGACATCCATGTTGCAGCCCCGGCCTTCCACGATGGACGGGTTGTGGGCGCCATCGTCGTTACGGTGCCGATTCACGCCGTGGCCCGGCCCGCCGGCGAGATCTTGCGCCGCCAGCTGATGATCGCACTGGTGGCGTTGCTGGTCTTCCTGCCGCTGGTGGCGCTGGTCGTGCAGCGCGCGCTCAGCCCCATGCGCAAGCTGATCGAGGCGGCCCGCGCCGCCTCCTCGCGCAATCTGGACATCCGTATCGACATCCGCACCGGCGACGAACTGGAATTGCTGGCCAACGCCTTCAACCGCATGTTTGCGCGGCTGGAAGCCAGCGTGAAGCGGGTCCATCGCCTGGCCTATGTCGACATGATCACCGAACTGCCCAATCGCGAGCGCTTCCGCAAGGAAGTCGAGCGCGTGACGCGCGAAGCCGCCGAAGGTCAGGAGGGCGCCGTGCTCTTCCTTGATCTCGACCGGTTCAAGCGGGTCAATGACTCGCTGGGCATTGGCGAGGGCGACCGCCTGCTGGACGCTGTGGCGCGCCGGCTGCGCGAAGCAGCCCGCGGCTGGGATCTCGCCCATGGCGAGAGCGGTTCGGAGCCGTCCATGGTGGCGCGCCTGGGCGGGGACGAGTTCACCGTGCTGCTGCCCCAGGTGCGAGACCCGGCTGACGCCGCACGTCTGGCCCGCCGGATCATCGATTCGGTGCGCCGCCCGTTTGAAATTTCCGGCCACCAGGTCTTCCTGGGCCTGTCGGCGGGCATCGCGCTGTTCCCGCGCGATGGCGATGATCCCGAAACGCTGCTGCGCCACGCCGACCTCGCCATGGCTGCAGCCAAGCGCAATGGCGGCAATGCGTATGAATATTTCGAAGCCTCCATGAACCGCAGCGCGTTCGAGCGCCTGGTGCTGGAGAACGAGCTGCGTGAGGCGGTGCGCGACGATCAGCTGGTGGTGTTCTACCAGCCCAAGATCAGCTTCGCCGACGGCTCCATCGCCGGGTCCGAGGCGCTGGTGCGCTGGCGCCATCCTACGGCGGGCATGCTGGCGCCGGGCGCCTTCATCCAGGCTGCCGAGGAATGCGGGCTGATCGGCGAGATTGGCGACTGGGTCTTGCGCCGCGCCTGCCGCGACGCCCAGGCCCTGCGCGCCAGCGGCCTGTCCAAGCCTGTGGCGGTCAATGTCTCGGCCATGCAGTTTGAAAGCGAGAACTTCGCCAAGAGCGTCATGGATGCGCTGGAGGAATCCGGCCTGCCGCCCCACATGCTGGAGCTGGAGCTGACTGAGTCCACCGCCATGCGTGATCCCGAGCGCGTCATCTCCCAGATCGCGCCGCTGCGCGAGATGGGCGTGACCTTCGCCATCGACGATTTCGGCACCGGCCATTCCAGCCTGTCCTATCTGACGCGCATGCCGTTTGACGTGTTCAAGATCGACCAGAGCTTTGTGCGCAACATGATGGATGACGAGCACGCGCGCATCGTGGTCGAGACGATTCTGGCCATGGCACGCTCGCTGAAGCTCAAGACCGTCGCCGAGGGCGTGGAGACGCCCGAGCAATACGCCGCGCTGCGCGATCTGGGCGCGACGCTGGCCCAGGGCTATCTGTTCGCCCGGCCCATGCCGCTGGATGAGTTCGAGCGCTATTCCGCGCCGGGGGCCAAGGCCGCCCAGATCGCCGGGTAGATTGCCGGACAGGCCGCCTGCCCGGCGCGCGATGGCCCGCCGAAGGGGTGAGGCGCCTGTGCCATTTTGGGCACATACAAATCCTTTCTCGAATTTAATTGAACAAAGCTGACGAGTTGTGGCAGATTTGCACGTGCGGGCTTCGTTGGCCCGCACCTGGTGTCAGCCGTCCCCCCGCGAGCGCACCAGGCTCAAGCCGGAACCCCTCCCGGCGACGACCTCGCACCCTCACCCCGGGGTGCGACAGCCGCGCCCGGCGGCCCCCCCCGCCGCCGGGCGCGCCATGTCTGGCGGGGTCTGACCTCACTGATCTGTCAAACCGGGTCCCGGCTGACCGGAAAACGGTTTAGAACGCCCCCATGACACATCCCCATTCCCAAGGCGGCGGCGAGGACGAGATCGCCCGCCTGCTCGATGAAATCCCGCTTCTGTTCAAGGCGCGCGCTTTCGCCGAATCGCTCGCCGATCCGGCCTTTTTCTCGCGCCTGGGCGAACGGCTGGACAGCCGGGAGCGGGCGCTGGCGCGCGCCTATCTCGACGGGCTGGGCTTTCCCGAAGCTGAACCGGCGCTCCTGGGCGACTGGGCCGATGCGGCGGGTGTGGCCGAGACGCTGGACCAGAACCCGGCCGCCTGGGAGACCGAGGAAATGCTGCGCGCGGCGCTGACCAGCCAGGTGCTCGAACGCCTGGATGAAGAGGCGCTGAACGCCGCCTTCCAGCTGGTCCAGTCGCGCATCGCCGACCATGCCCGCGAAGCCGCCGAGGCCAGCGCCGCCATGGACGATGTCTATGACGAGGATTTGGTCAACGCCGCCGCTGGCGGGCTGATCCAGGCCGCCCATGGCGCGGTGCTGGTGCTGCTGGCTGAAGCCGAAGACGACCAGCCGCCTCACCCCTTCCTCGCGCGCTGGCGGCTCTATGTGCGCGGACGCTGGCCGGTGGCGGTGTCGGGCGCCAGCTATAACATTCTCTAGAGACGGAAAGGGCGACCCATGCGCGCGCTGACACTGGCGACGTGGAATATCAATTCGGTGCGCCTGCGCGCGCCCCAGATCGCCCGTTTCGCCGCGGACGCCAGGCCCGACATCATCTGCCTGCAGGAAATCAAATGCCTGGAGGACCAGTTCCCTTACGCCGCTTTCGCCGCCATGGGCTATCCCCACGCCGCCGTGACCGGCCAGAAGGGCATGCACGGCGTGGCCGTGGTGTCGCGCCTGCCCCTCGAGGCGCTGGAGCCCCACAAGGTCTGCCCCAAGGCCGAGGCGCGCTATCAGCGCGTGAAGGTGGACGGGATGGAAATCCTCAATTTCTACATCCCCGCCGGCGGCGACGAGCCAGACCCGGTGATCAATCCGCGCTTCCGCCACAAGCTTGATTTCCTGGACGCCCTTGAAACCTATCTCGCCGGCCGCCGCGACGAGCCGGGCGCACGGGTGCTTGTAGGTGATCTCAACATCGCGCCGCTGGAGCATGATGTCTGGTCGCACAAACAGCTCCTCAAGGTGATCTCCCATACGCCCGTCGAGACCGAAGCGCTGGAACGCATCCGCATTGCCGGCGGGTTCGCTGACGCGCCCCGCGCCCTGGTGCCCGAGCCGGAAAAACTGTTCACCTGGTGGAGCTACCGCAATCGCGACTGGCGCAAGTCCAATCGCGGCCGGCGCCTGGATCACATCTGGGTCAATGGCGCTCTGGAAGCGGCGGCCATGTCGGGGGGACGCGCGGGGCTCAGGGTCTGGGAAGATTGCCGCGACTGGGACAAGCCCTCAGACCACGCCCCGGTGACGCTGGCGCTGCGCTAGGCGCCCGCCCGGGTTAAACCTGCGGCGCCGCGCGGACATAGTCGGCGATCTTTTCGCTTCCCTTGTCCGCCTCGCCGGTCAGGCGGAAACCGGTCTTTTCCAGCACCCGGCGCGAGGCGGCCAGATGGGCTGGCGTGCGCGCGCGAACCGATTTCACATTCGGGTCGGTGAAGGCCCAGCCCAGCAACCCCTCCACCGCTTCAGTGGCGAGGCCCTGCTCACGGAAGCTCGGCAGCATGGCGTAGCTGATCTCGATGGCGCCGTCGGCGCCCGGGGCGCCGTGAAACCCGCCTGCGCCCACCGCCCAGTCGGGTCCGCCCTGCACCGGCATCAGGAACACCCAGCCATGCCAGCCCGCCTCGCCCGGCGCAGCCTCCAGCGCGGCCAGCGCGCGGTCCATGGAAAAATGACCCCTGAGCTCGGGCGGCCAGGCCGCTTCACGGCGCGCGCCAAGGGCGGTGAAGAAGGCATCGCGATCATCACGCTGCTGACGCGCAAGGTGCGTGTCCAGCGCCACCAGACGCAAGCGCTCGGTGCGCACGTCGATCTGCTCTCCAGACCCGGTCATGCCTGCAACTCCGCCCCACCGCGATTGTCCCGGCTGGCACACTCTTGTCGCGCCGCGCCGGAATGTCTCCCAAAACTTTTGTGACCCGCGCTAGCGCGGCGGCGACATCTGCCCCGCCGCGCGCCAGCGCGGCATCTACATTTGCATCGTCCAGCCTTCCACGCCCATGGCCGCCTGTCGAATCGCTTGCGACAGGGTGGGGTGGGGGTGGGAGGTGCGCGCCACGGCTTCAGACGAGGCGCGGGACTCCATGGCCAGCGCCCGCGCGGCAATCATCTCGCCGG
>JAIUMW010000139.1 GCA_022565365.1 Oceanicaulis sp. | reverse complement strand
GTCCAGGCCGGCGAGCTGGTGGAGTTCACCGGCGGCGTGAAGGGCATGGCCCTGAACCTGGAGCGCGACAATGTCGGCTGCGTGATCTTCGGCGAAGACCGGGGCATCAAGGAAGGCGACACCGTCAAGCGTCTGGGCTCCATCGTGGACGCGCCGGTGGGCAAGGCCCTGCTGGGCCGCGTGGTCAACGCGCTGGGCGAGCCGATCGACGGCAAGGGTCCGCTGAAAGACGTCGCCGAGCGCCGCATCGTGGACGTGAAGGCGCCGGGCATCCTGCCGCGCAAATCCGTGCACGAGCCGATGGCCACCGGCATCAAGGCCATCGACGCCATGATCCCGGTTGGACGCGGCCAGCGCGAGCTGATCATCGGCGACCGCCAGACCGGCAAGACCGCCATCGCGCTCGACGCCATCCTGAACCAGAAACAGATCAACGAAAGCGACGACGAGAGCAAAAAGCTCTACTGCGTCTATGTGGCCATCGGCCAGAAGCGCTCCACCGTCGCCCAGATCGTGAAGACCCTCGAGGAAAAAGGCGCGCTGGACTACACCATCGTGGTCGCCGCCACCGCCTCGGACCCCGCCCCGATGCAGTTCCTGGCGCCGTTCACCGCCTGCGCCATGGGCGAGTATTTCCGCGATAACGGCATGCATGCGCTGATCGTCTATGACGATTTGTCCAAGCAGGCCGTGGCCTACCGCCAGATGTCGCTGCTGCTGCGCCGCCCGCCGGGCCGCGAAGCCTATCCCGGCGACGTGTTCTACCTGCACTCGCGCCTCCTGGAGCGCGCGGCCAAGCTCAATGACGAGCATGGCTCGGGCTCGCTGACGGCGCTGCCGATCATCGAACCCCAGGCCAATGACGTGGCGGCCTTCATCCCGACCAACGTGATCTCGATCACCGATGGCCAGATCTTCCTGGAGACCGAGCTGTTCTACCAGGGTGTGCGCCCGGCGGTGAACGTGGGTCTGTCGGTGTCGCGCGTGGGCTCGGCCGCCCAGACCAAGGCGATGAAGTCCGTCGCCGGCAAGATGAAGGGCGAGCTCGCCCAGTATCGTGAAATGGCCGCCTTCGCCCAGTTCGGCTCCGACCTGGACGCCGCCACCCAGCGCATGCTGGGCCGCGGCGAACGCCTGACCGAGCTGTTGAAGCAGCCCGAGTTCTCGCCCCTGTCCATGGAAGAGCAGGTCTGCGTGATCTATGCGGGCACGCGCGGCTATCTCGACAAGATTCCGGCGCGCGATGTCGGCCGCTACGAGGTCGACCTTCTGCGCCACCTCCATGCTGACAAGGCCGACCTGCTGGCCACGATCCGCAAGGACCAGAAACTCAGCGACGAGACCGAGGCCAAGCTGAAGAGCACGGTGGAGACCTTCACCTCGCGCTTCGAATAGCCTCGCCCGACCGAACCAGACGCAACAGGAGAGATGCTGCCTTATGCTCCAGGGACTGAAGAACTGGCTTGCCTCACTCGACAAACGCGAACGCGCCGGCGTGCTGGTGCTGGGTGGTTTTGTCGGAGCGGTCCTGATCTTCGCCCTCGGCACGCAAGCGGGCAGCATCATCTACCAGGTCCTGAATTGACACGAGCGGCACGGAAATCATGGCCAGCCTCAAGGAACTGAAAAACAGGATCAGCTCGGTCAACTCGACCAAGAAGATCACAAAGGCGATGCAGATGGTCGCCGCCGCCAAACTGCGCAAGGCGCAGGATGCGGCCGAGGCTGCGCGTCCCTATGCCGAGCGCATGGCGGCCGTGATGGCCAATCTCGCCACCGCCGCCGACGGGCCGGAAGCGCCGCGCCTGCTGGTGGGAACCGGCAAGGACGAGGTGCGTCTCCTGCTCGTCGCCGCCGCGGATCGCGGACTGTGCGGCGGGTTCAACACCAATATCGCGCGCCTCGCCCGCGAGCGCATTGCGGCCCTCACCTCGGCCGGCAAGACGGTGAAAATCCTGTGCGTGGGCAAGAAGGGCGCAGACGCCCTGAAGCGCCTGCACTCTGAAAAAATCATCGGCGTGATCGAGCTGAAAACCGTGAAAGCGCTTGACGGCGCGGTGGCCGGCCAGATCGGCGACCGGATCGTGTCGCTGTTTGACGAGGGCGGGTTCGACGTGTGCGAGGTGATCAGCTCGCAATTCATCTCCGTCATGACCCAGAAGCCGCGCGCCCAGGTGCTGATCCCCGCGCGCGACGCCATCGACGAGAGCGTGCCGCGCCCTGATCTCAAGGGTGCGATCTACGAGTACGAGCCGGACGAGGAGCAAATCCTCGCCGCCCTTTTGCCGCGCTATATCAAGACGGTCCTTCTTTCGGCCCTGCTGGAGAATGCCGCCGGCGAGATGGGCGCGAAAATGGCGGCCATGGATTCGGCCACCCGCAATGCCGGCGAGCTGATCGACAAGCTGAAACTGGAATTCAACCGTACCCGCCAGGCCAAGATCACCAAGGAGCTGATCGAGATCATCTCCGGCGCCGAGGCGGTCTAGGGCGCAACATACTATCGGGCGGGCGCGACCGCGCCGCCCCGGGACAAGAAGAGGCTGAGCAAGATGAGCAAACTTAAAGGCCGGATCGTACAGGTCACAGGCGCGGTCGTGGACGTGGAGTTCGAAGGCGGACTGCCCGACATTCTCAACGCGCTGGAGACCACCAATGGCGACCGCAAGCTGGTGCTCGAAGTCGCCCAGCATCTGGGCGAGAATTCCGTGCGCACCATCGCCATGGACGCGACCGAGGGTCTGCGCCGCGGTCAGCCCGTCACCGATACCGGCGAGCCGATCAAGGTGCCGGTGGGTCCCGGCACGCTGGGCCGCATCCTGAACGTCACCGGTGACCCGATCGACGAGGCCGGCCCGGTCAACGGCATCGCCATGGCGTCGATCCACCGCAGCGCGCCGAGCTTTGAAGAGCAGTCCACCGAGGCGGAAATCCTGCCCACCGGCATCAAGGTCATCGACCTGCTCTGCCCCTACGCCAAAGGCGGCAAGATCGGCCTGTTCGGCGGCGCGGGCGTGGGCAAGACCGTGCTGATCCAGGAACTGATCAACAATATCGCCAAGCTGTTCGGCGGCTACTCGGTGTTCGCCGGGGTGGGCGAGCGCACCCGCGAGGGGAACGACCTCTACTGGGAAATGATCGAGTCCGGCGTGAACGTCGACCCCAAGAACAATGACGGCTCTGTCGAAGGCTCGCGCTGCGCGCTGGGGTTCGGCCAGATGAACGAGCCGCCGGGCGCGCGGGCGCGGGTGGCGCTGTCGGGTCTGGCGCAGGCCGAATATTTCCGCGACGAAGAGGGCAAGGACGTCCTGTTCTTCGTGGATAACATCTTCCGCTTCACGCAGGCCGGCGCGGAAGTGTCGGCGCTTCTGGGCCGCATTCCGTCGGCGGTGGGCTATCAGCCGACCCTGTCGACCGACATGGGCGCGCTGCAGGAACGCATCACCTCCACCAACAAGGGTTCGATCACCTCGGTGCAGGCCGTGTACGTGCCCGCCGACGATTTGACCGACCCGGCCCCGGCCACCACCTTCTCGCACCTGGACGCGACGACCGTGCTCAATCGCGCGATCTCGGAAAAGGGCATCTATCCGGCCGTGGACCCGCTGGATTCCACCTCGCGCATCCTGGAGCCGCGCATTGTCGGCGAAGAGCACTACCAGACCGCCCGCCGGGTGCAGGAAATCCTTCAGCGCTACAAGTCGCTGCAGGACATCATCGCGATCCTGGGCATGGACGAGCTGTCGGAAGAGGACAAGCTGGCCGTGGCCCGCGCCCGTAAGATCGAGCGCTTCCTGTCCCAGCCCTTCGACGTGGCCGAAGTGTTCACCGGCTCGCCGGGCATCCAGGTGCCCATCGAGGACACGGTGCGTTCGTTCAAGGCGTTCTGCAACGGCGAGTACGATCACCTGCCCGAGCCGGCCTTCTACATGGTCGGCACGATCGAGGACGCCGTGAAGAAAGCCGAGAAGCTGGCGGCGGAAGCGGCGTAAGCCGCCTCCGGCCCGAGCCCTGAGAAAGACCAGGCCATGACCGAGAAGCTCTCATTCGACCTCGTCTCGCCGGAAAAGCGCGTGTTCGCCGGTGAGGTGGACATGGTGGTGGTGCCCGGCGAGCTGGGCGATTTCGGCGTGCTGGCGGGTCATGCGCCCTTCATGTCGACGATCCGGTCGGGCACCATCGCGATCCATGAGGACGGCGCGGTCACCCGCACCTTCATCCATGGCGGCTTCGCCGAGGTGACGCCGGACGGGCTGACCATTCTGGCGGAGGAAGCCATCGCGCTGGACTCCGTCACCGCCGATGCGGTCTCTGCGGAGCTGCAGCAGGCGCGTGAAACGCTGGCCATGGCCCGTGACGATCACGAGCGCGACACCGCGCAGGCGCAGGTGGACAAGCTGGAAGCCCTGCTCGGCGTGCTCGCCCACTGACGAAGACGCATTACACTTTTCAGACATAAAAAGGCCGCGCCCCGGATGGGACGCGGCCTTTTTTGTCCTGGATTTCAGGAACGGCCCTAGAAGTTCGCCGACAGCCCGAACAGCACCGCGCGCGGAGCGCCGGGGCGCAGGCCGGCCGGGCTGCGGGAGGCGGCATAAACCTCGTCCGTGAGATTGCGCACCTGCACCCGGGCGCGCAGGGCGTCGGTCAGATCGTACCAGAGCGCCAGATCCGCCACGGCGAAGGACTCAAGCTCCGTACCGGCCGGAATGGCGCCCTGGCCCGCGACCGTGCGGCGCTCGCCGACCCAGGTCAGCGCCAGCTCGCTGCCGAAACGGCCGGTCTCAAGGCCGACAGATGCGAACCACTGGTGCTGAGCGAGATAGGGCAGCTCATCACCCGACTGCACATTCCCCCAGGGACCAAAGGCGGACTGGAACGCGGTCTGGAACTCGGCGTCGGTGAGCGTGTAGGCCGCCCGCACCGGGATGGCGACGCCATCAAGATTGGCGAACGCCGCCAGATCACTGCCCGCGGACAATTCCAGCCCGCGCACGCGCACTTCGCCGCCGTCGAACTGGTCGCCAATGGCGCAGCCCCCGCCCGTGGACGCCGTGCAGGTGCCCAGAAGGTTCTCGTAGTCATTGTAGAAGCCGACCGCCTCGGCATAGCCCGCCGCGCCGGTCCAGCGAACGCCCGCCTCCCAGTTGATGGCGGTTTCGGCGTCGCTGGTTGATCCTGGTGATGCCGGCGCAAATCCCCGGTGCACGCCGCCAAACAGCGTCACAGCGTCGTTGACGTCATATCGCACGCCCACGCCGGGAATGAATACCTCAACCGTGCTGGTGCGCACGCTAGCAGTACCGCTGCGGGTGGGGTCGCTGGCGCCATAGTCCAGCCGCTCGCCTTCAATGCGCTCAAAGCGCAGGCCTGGGGTTAGCGTCAGGCGATCATTGATCGTGATGTCGTTCTGCACGAACACCGCCAGCGCTTCGGCCGTGCTGATCCGGTTGGCCTGCTGACCGGGCGCCTGCTGGCCGGTCTGCACCAGCACGGAGTTGTCGATGCGGAAGAATATCTCCTCCTGGAAACGGTCCTCCTGATCGCGGTGGGCGCGCACGCCGATGCGCCAGCGATGCTGGGCGCCCAGCCAAGCCGCATCCCCGGCGATCTCGCCCTGCAGGCCCTCTGAATAATAGCTGCGGCGGTTGTTGCGCGCGATGATGGCGTCATCGTTCGAGACAAAGCCCGGCGCGCCGGTCAGCACGGCATACTCGGCGGCGAAGCCGGACGGGTTGGTCAGCACGGCGCCCAGCGAGCGGCGCCCGCCCCCGGCATTGACGCCTTCAACCTTGAACCAGTTGCGGTCCACCTCGGTGCGGTAGGCCAGCGCCGTTACACGCAAGCCGCTGTCGAAATCAGCGTTCCACGTCACGGTGTAGCGCGACTGGTCCACATTGATCTGGTCATTGGCGCTGGCGGCATACCGGCGGTACGGGTTGGCCGCAAAGTCGGCATTGGTCAGGCCCATATAGGTTTCGTCCGAGGTTTCGTCAGACGTCTGGTAGCGCGCCTCGAAGCTGTGCGTGACGCCGGGGCCGTCGATCTCCAGACGCAGCTTGCCGCCATAGTCGGCCAAATCGAACCCGGTGGTGCGGCTTGAAAAATCAATGGTCTTGAAGCCGTCGGCCGCGTCCGTGAACACCTCCAGCAGGCCGCCAAACCGCACGCCCGGAGCGGCTTCGGTCATGCCCCCGGCCCAGGCGTGAATGCGCCTTGCGCTCTCCTCGCCGACTGTCACGGCCACGCGCCCGCTGAAGCTGTCGGGAACGGGCGTGGAGAACAAATTGATTGAGCCGCCCTGAGTGCGCGGACCATAGCGCACGCCCGCCGCGCCCTTGATCACCTCGACGCCAGCCATACGGCCCATGAAGGGCGTGTAATAGGCCGCAGGCGCGGCATAGGGCGCCGGCGCGGCGAGGATGCCGTCTTCCATGATCAGCACATTGGCCGAACGGTCGAGACCGGCCCCGCGCAGGCCGATATTCGGGCGCAGGCCGTAGCCGTCTTCTTCCTGGATATTGATGCCGGGAATGGCGCGCAGCACCCGGTTGATATCGCTATAATCCTGAACCTGCAGCTCTTCAGTGGTGATGACCGCCGCCGAGCCGGCCACCTCGCGCGCATCGCCCTTGAGGCCGACAATGACGATGGTGTCCGTACTGGCTGAGGCATCAGCCTCGACAGCGGCGTCGGCAAAGGCAGGCGCGGTGGCCAGCGCGACAGCCGCGCTGGTGAGAAGCATGCGTTTGATAATCAGGAACCCCGGATACGTTGTTGCGATGCATTCTCAATTATACGAAGCCAAAACGCCGGTCTATAGCTATTGCGAATGAATTGCAGTTAGATGCTGCGACGTTTGCTCGCGCTCGTCCAATGGCGGGGTCAGCACCGTGCGGTCAGTCGCCATTCGGGCCCTGACGCCCGCCGTGATATGAGGCTGAACGCAAAGCCCCTTCGCCGCTCACCCCGCCCCGCGAGGACCCTCATGGCCGCCCCACGCCCGCCCCGGCGCATCCGCTACAACATGCTGACGCGCCAGCTGGAGGGCTGGGTGCGTTCGCGCCTGTGGGCGCAGGTTCTGATCGGGCTGGTGCTCGGCGTCGGAGCCGGGCTTATACTGGGGCCGGAGGCCGGCCTGGTCAGCCGGAGTCTCGCCGAGACGCTGGGCGAATGGATGGCGCTGCCCGGCCATATCTTCCTGGCGATGATCAAGATGGTGCTGATGCCGCTGGTGGCGAGCTCCATCATTCTGGGCCTCGCCGCCGGCGCCGCCGATCCGGCGCGGCTACGGGCGGTGGGCGGGCGTCTGGCGGTGTTTGTCGGCGTCACCACCACGGCGGCGGCGGCTCTGGGCGCCTTCCTCCCCCTGACCTTCAAGCCCGGCGCGCTGGTGGCCGCAGACGTCATTCCTGTGCCCCGCCTGCGCCCGGACCCGGCGGAAGCGGCGGCCGCCGCTGATCCGCTGGGCCAGATGGTGATAGAGGCGCCGGGCATGATCGCGGCGCTGGTCCCGGACAACCCGCTCGCCTCCATGGTGGAGAGCGAGATGCTGGCGGTGGTCATCTTCTCGATCTTTCTGGGCGCCGCCTATGTCGCCTCACCCAACAAGACCCGGCTCGATCCGCTGCTGAGGGTTCTGGAAGGCCTGCTGGAAGTGGCCATGACCGTGGTCAAATGGGCGATGTACATCACCCCCTACGCCGTGTTCGGCCTGACCGCCCAGCTGCTGGCGCGTCTGGGCGCGGAATCGCTGGTGGCGCTGGGCGCGTATGTGGGCACGGTGCTGGCCGGCCTGGCCGGCCTTCTGGTCATGTATTACGCCGCCGTGGCCCTGTTCGGGCGCATGAGCCCGCTCGCCTTCCAGCGCGCCGTCGGGGAGGCGCAACTGCTGGCCTTCTCCACCTCGTCTTCAGCCGCCGTGATCCCGCTTTCGATCCGCACGGCGGTGGAGAAGCTGCGCGCGCCGTCCTCCATCGCCAGTTTCGTGATCCCGCTGGCGGCCACGGTGAACATGGCCGGCACCGCGCTCTACCAGGCCTGCGCGGTGATTTTCGTGGCCCAGATCGCCGGGGTGAGCCTGGATCCGTTCCAGGTCGCTTTCATGGTCGCCACGCTGGTCGCCGCCTCCATCGGCGCGCCGGGCGCGCCGGGCGTGTCCATCGCCATCCTGTCAGGGCTGATCGTCAGCTTCGGCATCCCGCCCCATGGCCTCGTCTTCGTGCTGGGCGTGGACCGGTTCCTGGACATGGCGCGCACGGCGGTGAACGTGACGGGCGATCTGGCCGCCACGCGCATCCTGACCCGCAATGGCGAGGAGCTGGACGCGGCCGAAGCCCGTCAGTCCTGAG
>JAIUMW010000138.1 GCA_022565365.1 Oceanicaulis sp. | reverse complement strand
GCTGCCACTGATGCAGCATTTCTCACTATCCCGTCCGACAATAACAAGCTCACCGCGACGATCGTGCAGGGCAGCGGGTTCACCCAGCTTGACCAGCAGCATCAGCTGAAATGCCCGGGCATCTATATCGCTGTTTCGCCGGAGGGCGGAATTTATGTCGGTGTCGCGGCTAACCTGCTCGCCCGGACAAACCGTTTCACTGCAACGCCTACGCCGCCTGCGATGTTGGTTTTCATCGCTGGAAACACCGCACCGCTGCCACAAGAATCCGCACTCGTCATCGAAAGGATCGTCTTTCAGGCGTTCCGCACCGCAGGGCTCAAGATGTTCAATCGTTATGAGCCGCTGGGGGCTCCGCTTGCTCTCGATGAATATGCGAGCCTTCAAGGAGATTGGGCTGCAATGATCTCAGCTCTCGCTCCGATTGTGCCTGGCCTTGCCTGTCCCTGGCTCGATCCCGGGCACACGCGAATGCCCCCGCCTGAGACGACTGACGCATATCACGAGGAGCGTCTCGTTGCCCAGAAGCGCGGTATCCGTGCTGTCGTAAAACGCATCAGCCGCGGTTACGTGATTCAGGCGGGAAGCCGCGTGAGAGCTGAACCGATCCGCTCGGCCGGAAATCTCTGCATGATGATGCGGATCGAAGCCCGGTACGCGGGATTGCTTGTTCCAGACGGCGAGCACATGCGTCTCAAACGTCCCGTGTTTCGGCGGACGCTTTGCAGTTGTTCCCGGTTTGTTTATACGACCGGTGAGACAAGCATTTGGCAGCGTCCCGACGACCAATTTCCGTCCGTTGCAGCGTAAGGGAGAAAAGCGATGACAAATGACAATCATAACCCGAACGCTGACGTCGATCACCACGATGCCGAACCAACGGCATCCGTCGGAAGTGCTGATGCTGCCAGCAACGTCGAATTCGACCCGCACAACGTTGAACACGTGCTCCAAGCGGCATCAGACCATTGCTTCCCTGACGATGACGACGACGAAGCCGCTGAAGCCGCAGCGGCGACACCTCCGAAATCCTCGCGCGGCCACCTTGTGCAATGGGTGATCCGGCACAGGCTTGCAGGGCAGATGAAGCCTATTGTCGCGAGGAAGCCGCACTGCTTGTTGATTGAAGTGCCTGATCGATCTTGGTGTGTGCCGCTCGCTGCAGCTATCCGGGGACAAGTCGCGAAACGAACTGTGTTCGACCGCAACAGCGATCTCACGCTCACGCCCGACGATGGGCCAAGTCGCAAGCGTGACGTGTACCTGCGTGACAAGGCGACAGAGGCCCTTTCTCGCGGGGATCCGCTTGTCTTTGTCTTCGACAATGCCAACGCGAACATTCCCAACGATGTCCTCGCCATGGTCGATAACCATGTTACTCTGACACCGCTTAGTAGCACTGAAGTCATTGTGATCGTTGAAGAAATCACGCAGTGTTGTCTTCCAGCGACAAGTGATGACATCGCAAGCGGTCTGACGTTTGATCAGATCTGCAGTGCGGTTCGCCTCGGCGATACTGGCGGTGCAATCGTGCAGCGCCTTCGCGGGATGCGGCAAAACGCAAACCGCACGCGGTCGATCAATGTCCCGTCGCTGGACGAGCTCACTGGGTATGGGGACGCAAAGACGTGGGGGCTGCGGCTCTCACGTGAAGTCGAACGTTATCGTCGTGGTGAAATCCGTGCAGAGGAGCTGCCAAGGGGCCTCCTGCTTTCGGGCCCGCCGGGATGTGGGAAAACCATGTTCGCACAATCACTTGCAAGAACCTGCAGCATTCCAATCGTGCCCACGAGCGTTGCCGCATGGTTTCAAGCAGGCGACGGTCATCTCGGCGACGTCGTCAATGCAGTGAAGCAGGTTTTTGACGAAGCGCATAAACTGCAGAAGCCTGCGATCTTATTCTTGGATGAGTGCGACGCATTTGTTGATCCGAATCGGCAGCGAGACACGTCGCAATGGTGGAACACAATGAGAGCCGCGGTGCTGTCGGAAATCGACGGGGCATCAACCGAGCCCGGCCTGATTCTGATCGGAGCGTGTAACTATCCTGATCTTGTCGATCCTGCATTGAAGCGTTCGGGGCGTCTCGACAAGCACATCAGAATCGCGCTGCCGGATGCAGATGCCTTGGCGACGATGTTGCGGACGGCGTTCGCGTCTGAAATGCCCAATCTCGATTTCCTGCGATTTGGCCGCCGTCTTGTCGGGTCAACCGGTGCTGATGTCGCCAGGCTTGTTCGTGAAATTCGTGCTCATGCCCGGGATCATGATCGCGAGGTTTGCGAGAATGACATCGACGCTGTCATCGTCAGCCGGGATCGGATTTGGCCAGAACACCTGCGACGTATCGCGATCCACGAGGCGGGGCATGCAATCGTCAGCTCCCTGCTCGGGCGCCGCGTCACGTCACTTGGCTTGGGTAACGGTGAGACTGAAATCGGCGGTTACGCAACCGCATCCCGTCCACGGTATTTCACCAAAACCAGTCTTGAGGATGAGGTGACGATCGCACTTGCCGGGCGGGCAGCCGAAGAAGCATTCGGGATCGGAGCGTCGTCAGGTGCAAGCGCTGATCTCGCATGTGCGACTGATCTTCTGACCCGGGCTCATACAGTTTATGGCTTCGGACGCACTCTAAGGGGTGCCGGTGACGAAGCTGACACGGCACGGCTTCTCGCGGAAACGCCGCAACTTGACCAACTGATCGACGCCGATCTCGATCGGCTGTGGCAACGGACCAAGACTTTCGTCGCTGACAATACGGAACAAATCGGTCGATTAGCGGAGGCGCTTATCGAGCAGCGTCATCTTGATCACTCCGACATCCAGCGAATTATGGTGATCGACCGCGATCACGACCGAAATCGCTTGAAGATTGCCGAATGAATGTCACATGTACGCCGACGGTCCGGGAGCCCGGTCATCGTCGGCGTACAGACTGAAGCGGAAACTCATCATCGATCACAGCTTGGATGAAACGGCTTCAAAACTCTCATGAGCTGACCGCAAATTTTGCATTCTTTCGTCAGCCTGCACCTCCGGCTCCGGGTGGTTTTCCAGATCTGTCATCGACACACCCCGGAGCCACAAAAGATCAAGATTGGAGGAAACTCCCGTGGCTGGTCACCTGGCGGCATTTCCCCACCATCCAAAACTGATCGCAACTCGCGTCAACAAGCGCATTGCAGCTGAATCAACGCGATATCAGCGGCGGGAACGCCCCGCCGCTCCCACAACAGATACCCCTTCGCATCCGCCCCGCCCCGGACATTCCCATCGCTCGCATGGCCCTCGGTGCCCAGCCCACAGTGCCTTGCTGGTAAGTATTTTGGGTTCGGAACGTCGCCTCGCGATATCTTCTGCCGACGATATCCATCCGTAGACAGGGGTTTTCAAACCTCCTAACGTTCCCGGCAGTAGGGGCAGCGGCTTGCGGTCATATGTTTGACGAACTGATTGAAAAGGTGAGCGCATCTGGCGGCTCCGAGCGGGCGAACTATCAGCTTTTCGTAATCGATCTCTGTGACGCCCTCGGTCTCGACAAGCCCGCATATGCGAGCGACGAGACCCGGCTGAACGATTACGTATTCGAAAGACGGGTCGATTTCGTCCATCCGGACGGTTCACGGACGCCCGGCTTTATCGACTGTTACAAGCGCGACCATTTTGTGCTGGAAGCCAAGCAATCGAAGAAGCGGATCCGCCCCGGTTCGGACGAGGCTCCCCTGTTTCCCGATGCACGCGCGGCGGCTCCACAGGGGCGGCGCTGGGACCAGATCATGATCGAGGCGAGGAAGCAGGCGGAGAATTACGCCCGTGCGCTCCCCGTTGAGCACGGGTATCCGCCCTTTCTGATCGTCGTCGATGTTGGGAAGGCGATCGAGCTGTTTGCCGATTTCTCCGGCCAGGGGAAAAACTATGCTCATTTTCCTGATCGCAAGAGTTATCGGATCGGCATGGAGGATCTCCGCGATCCCGTCGTGCAAGAGCGTCTGCGGCTGATATGGACTGACCCACATGTTCTCGATCCGGCACGCATTTCCGCAGAGGTTACCCGCGACATCGCTGCTCGGCTCGCACGGATCGCAAAGCGGCTGGAGGGGCGGCACGATCCGAAAGACGTAGCCGAGTTCCTGATGCGGTGCCTGTTCACGATGTTCGCCGAGGACGTCGATCTGCTTCCCGGGAAATCATTCTGCGATCTCCTCGAAACCCTGGTCGACCGCCCTGATCAGTTCGTTCCCGCTCTCGAAAGCCTCTGGTCGACCATGGACCAGGGTGGCTACGAGCCCCGCATGATGGCGATGCTCAAGCGTTTCAATGGCGCGCTGTTCAAGGACCGGCGGGCATTGCCGCTTGAGCGTGACGATATTCATGAGCTGTGGATCGCATCGAAATGTGACTGGCGGGATGTCGAGCCGGCGATTTTCGGGACGCTGCTCGAACGTGCACTTAATCCACGCGAGCGGTCGAAGCTCGGGGCTCATTACACGCCGCGTGCTTACGTCGAGCGTCTCGTTATCCCGACAATCATTGAGCCCCTGCGTGATGAATGGGAGGCGGCACAGGCCCGCGTCCAGGATCTCCGCGATGCTGGCGACCACGATGAGGCGTTGGAGACGGTGAAGGCTTTCCATCATCGCCTCTGCACGGTGCGTGTTCTCGATCCAGCCTGTGGCACGGGAAATTTCCTCTATGTGTCGCTGGAATTGATGAAGCGCCTCGAAGGCGAAGTGCTGGAGGCCCTCGAATCGCTTGGTGACGACCAGGCGAGGCTCGCTCTGGAAGGTGAGACGGTGAGCCCTCGACAATTCCATGGGCTCGAAATCAATCCACGAGCCGTTCCGATCGCCGACCTCGTTTTGTGGATCGGCTTCCTCAAATGGCAGCTGCGCACTGCCGGTCTGTCAGCAATTTCGGAACCAGTCCTGCACGCTTACGGAACCATCCGGCAGCAGGATGCGATCATCACCTACGACGAGATGCAACTCGTGCGTGATGACGAAGGAAAACCGCGTTCGAGATGGGATGGCGTCACCTACAAGCTTCATCCGATTACCGGGGAGGAGATTCCCGACCCCGACGCGCGGGTCGAGGTTTACAGCTACCGCAATCCAAAGCCCGCACCATGGCCAGAGGTCGAATTCATCGTCGGAAACCCGCCATTCATAGGCGGTAAGGATATGCGTGCCGAGCTCGGCGATGGTTATGCAGAGGCTTGCTGGAAAGCTCGTCCGCATCTGCCGGGCGGTGCGGATTTCGTAATGCATTTCTGGGATGAAGCGGCCACCCGCTTGCTGCGAAAGGGAACCAAGACAAAACCGACCCCCCTGATGCGGTTTGGTTTCATCACGACGAATTCGATCACTCAGACCTTCTCCAGGCGTGTGATAGAGCGTCATCTGGCTGCGAAGGAACCGCTTTCCCTGATCTACGCCATCCCCGATCACCCGTGGTTGAAAGCCTCTGACAAGGCGGCGGTGCGTATTGCAATGACTGTGGCGGCACCGGGTACGTCCGAAGGCGTGCTCGCGGAGGTCACGAGCGAAGACGGATTGAACACCGATACGCCGCAAGTCGAGCTGAAACGTCGATTCGGGATTGTCCGGGCGAACCTGCGACTCGGTGCCGACCTGTCACTCGCACGCCCCTTGATCGCCAATGATGTGATTTGCAGTCCCGGGGTGAAGCTCCATGGCGCCGGCTTTATCGTCACACCGCAGCAGGCCATTTCTCTCGGATTGGGCCGGATCGAAGGCATCGAAGAGAACATCCGCGAGTATCGCAACGGTCGTGATCTGGCCAGCAGACCACGCGGGGTTAAGGTGATTGATCTCTATCCGCTCGATGCAGAGACCGTCTCCTATCGTTTTCCTGCGGTCTATCAGCACGTGCTTGAACGCGTGAAACCCGAGCGCGACCAGAATAATATGAAATTCCGACGTGAGAACTGGTGGTGGTTCGGCGCAACTCATAGGGAGCTACGCGCATTTCTCGAAGGTCTGCCCCGCTACATCGCGACGATCGAGACGGCGAAACACCGGTTTTTCCAGTTCCTTGATGGGGATGTCCGGCCGGACAATATGCTGATAGCCATCGGTGATACACGGGCGGAGACATTATCCGTCCTGTCATCCCGACTACATGTCGTGTGGGCCCTTCAGCTTGGCGGATGGCTGGGTGTTGGGAATGATGCCCGCTATTCGAAGACCAGAACTTTCGATCCGTTCCCATTCCCAACATGTCTTGATCCGCGTCTGCCGGACAATCACCCGCAAGCCGCCCTGCGGGACAGGCTCCGCGATCTTGGCGAGCGGCTTGATGCCTTTCGCAAGGAGCGCATCGCGGCACACTCTTTCCTGACCATGACCGGGCTCTATAACGCCCTGGAACGTCTGCGTGAGCTCGAGGCCGGGATCTCGATCGAGCCTCTGACCGACGAGGAGCAGGCCGTTCACGAGGCCGGGCTGATTTCTGTCCTGGCGAAACTGCACGATGATATCGACGCCGCCGTTCTGGAAGCCTACGGGCTGGAAGATCTGATCTCTGACCTCGTGGGTAAGCCGGGGGCGACCACGCCCGCTCAATTCGAGAAACCTGCGGCGCAAGCGGCTGCCGAGGAGGCCTTGCTCGCCCGGCTTGTTGAGCTCAATGTCGAGCGGAAAGCCGAGGAAGAGCGTGGCATCGTGCACTGGCTACGACCCGATTTTCAGATCCCGCGTCTGCGTCACAAGGTTCCGGAAGCCGAAGGCGATCGTCTGTTCGAAGACGTCCAGCCTATTGCCGCAGCGGGAAGGCCGAAATGGCCGACCGACGGTCTCGAACAGATCCGCATCGTGCGGGATATCGTCATCAAGGCCCCCTCCCCCGCGCCCGTCGATGCCATCGCGGCCAGCTTCGATGGTCGTCTGACTGCGAAGCGTCGCAGCAGGGTCGAGAATGTCCTCGCGACCCTCGTCGCCACCGGTGCTGTTCGCGAGGGTCAGGGTGATGCCGGGCGGCGATATTTCGCTCCCCGATAATTTGCACCAATTACGCTGAATTTCGGGGGCGCAACGTGATGCGGTGGCGCAGTAGAAACGCTTTTATAGCGAACACAAACGCTTTTTGTGAAACTTCATTTTCTCCATCGGGGCTTCAACCCATTGGAATCAGAGACTTTCACTGCTTGAAAAATGGCGTTTGCAAACTTGAAAAAAAGCGTTTCGTTTTGAGGTGGTAACGGGAGTGTTGCGGGTGTCGAAAAAAGCTTCCTCGAAATTTGATTGCGATGTGTCCACTTCATAGTGGTGCCTTTCACCTCTGGCAATAAGACGCCACAACATACAAGCCCGGTCTGATCATAACCGGCGGAATCTCGCAAAACGAATGGACGAAGCAATCGGAAAACTGTGGCGCTTCACCTCGAAGCAAGGGTGCCACCTATTGGAAAAGCGAGATCCGCAATTCGAGGCAGGCGAGCTCGTGATAACGGTTCTGGCAGCGGTTGGTGTCTACCTGCTCCCGAAAAAGGCTCGGCAAGGTCGACGGCAAACTGCGCACCCCAAGGTCGCTGTGCGGGCCAGCGGCGTAACCGCCTCACAGCAGAAGTCAGCGTTCTCAAAATGCAATCAGAAGAAGAAAAGCGCGCCCTCGTAAAAACCGAGCAGCGGGCAGCAGACTTGGTGACGCGGGCAAGTCCGTTGCGTCAAAGAAGCTGAGTGATGGCCGCCGATTTCAATGGCGTCGCTACGGGGCTTGCACCTGACCGATCGCAATCGACGCCTACCGGGATTGGCAACTGCCGAGACTAGATGATCGCGACCCTAAACCTTGACACCATGGGAATCTCAGGTGCCATTTCTGCTCCCTTCCCTGAAACGAACTTGGAGGCAAGGCGTCGACGCTCACCTTGGGGGAGATCATGTCCCTCGTCGTGGTCCGTCCAGCGTGCCCGCTACATCTCACTGGAAACTATTGCCGCAATGGGCGATGATGAACCCGTCAGCCTCCCCGTCCTCGGGAACTGACGCGTGATCCTGTCCTGCCCGATATCGTCGCTGGCCACCCGGCAGCTACCCCACGCCGAGGGTCATGATCCTTTTGGAAGGTTGCTTCACACCTCAGGTAAATCGGGAATCCTAAATGTCCACAAGCCCTAGTCACCCCTATGAGGGCTGCCCCCTAACCCAGACGTGCCTTGATGCGGAACACCTTGGTCAGCAGTTTCCACGACCCGTTCTCGTTCACGAAACCGAGGTGATCCTCAAAACGTATTCCTGGGATGTCGACCGTCAGATGCACGCGCGCGATCTGGTCGCCCATTACGTCGATGTCGAGCACTTCGTAGGAGGCAGGCCCCTCGGCCGGTGCGCGGGCGCGCACGCGCTCGATAAAGGACGCCTTGTCCCAGT
>JAIUMW010000137.1 GCA_022565365.1 Oceanicaulis sp. | reverse complement strand
CCCCCCCCTGGCGGGGGCGGGGGGGCCGCCCCACCGCGCGGGGGCGGGGGGGGGGATGGCGCCGTCCGGTGCAGGATTTTAGTGGCCGCCTTCGGCGGCGCCCCCACCCGGCTTCGCTATCGCTCAGCCACCCTCCCCACGAGTGGGAGGGGAAAATGAGCGCCCAATTTTTCCCTCCCCTTGATAGGCGTATGGGGTGAGGCCACGGGACCCGTCCGTCAGCCCTTGTGCTCGCGCTCGCGAATGCGCTCATGCAGCACGTCCCAGACCCAGTCGAGCGTAGCGTCGAGAGCCTGATCGAGCTGATTGTTCCAGATGCGCAGGGTAAGATAGCCCATGGCCTCGAACCAGGCGTCCCGCTCGCTGTCTCTGGCCAGCTGATCGTCCTCGCCATGACCCGACCCATCCAGCTCGATCACCACGCGGGCCTTGTGACAGATGAAATCGGCGATGAAGGGCCCCATGGGGACTTGCCGGCGCAGATGCAGGCCGGCTTCGCGCCAGGTGCGCGCGCGTGACCAGAACAGGACCTCGTGCGGCGTGGCGCGGCGTCTGAGGTCGCGGGCGCGCTGGATCGACATGGGGATCAACAAGCCGATGAATGACGATCACCAGACTATGTCATACAATCCAGAGACGCCATGTTTTTCGCTCTCCTGACGTGGGGAGAGGAGAAGAGCGCGCTGATCTTTCCCTCCCCTTGATGGGGAGGGTGGGCCGGGGCGCAGCCCCGGGTCGGGTGGGGTGATGGCGCCGCCCGGGGAAGATTTTAGTGGCCGCCTTCCGGCGGCGCCCCCACCCGGCTTCGCTTCGCTCAGCCACCCTCCCCACTTCGGGGTAGGGGAAGAAATGGCCACCCCACGCCCCACCTACGGCGGCGGCACAACGCTCAGATCAAAGCTTTGCACCAGCGAGCCGACCACCAGGCGCCAGCCGTCCACCAGCACGAAGAAGATCAGCTTGAACGGGAGCGAGATCACGATGGGGGGCAGCATCATCATGCCCATGGACATGAGGATGGAGGCCACGACGAGGTCGATGATCAGGAAGGGAATGAAGAGCAGGAAGCCGATCTCGAACGCGCGGCGCAGCTCTGAGATCATGAAGGCGGGGGCGACCACCTGGAAGGGCACGTCCTCAGCACTTTCAGGCTCGATCCCGGCGATGGAGACGAAGAGCGACAGATCATCCTCGCGCGTCTGGGCGAGCATGAAGGTTTTCACCGGCGCGGTGGTGGCGCTGAAGGCTTCGGCGGTTTCCAGCTCGCCATCGATATAGGGCGACAGGCCCTGCTCCCAGGCGGCGGTGAAGACCGGCGCCATGATGAAGGCGGTTAAAAACAGCGCCAGCGAGACCAGCACCGCGTTGGGCGGGCTCTGCTGCAGGCCGAGCGCGGTACGAAGCAGGCTCAAGACCACCACGATGCGCACAAAGCTCGTCGTCATGATCAGGATGGACGGGGCCAGGCTGAGGACCGTCAGAAGGACGATAAGCTGGATCACCCGCTCGGTCAGGCCGCCGCCTTCTTCGCCCAGATCAATGTTGATCGACTGCGCGTCCGCCGCGCCGGCGGCCAATGTCACCAGAACGAGGCCCAATGACACGCACAGCGCCGTTTTGAACACATGGACCCACGCGCTTGACCCCGAAAAGACAGGTTTCATGGCTGGCTGTCCCCGGTTTTGCGGGGCGCGCTATCCGCCTCGCTGTCCATGCCGGGGTCCGGTTCGCTATCCCCGGGGCTGTCCATGTCCGGCGCGGTTTCAAACACCGGTTCGAACACCGGTTCGGGCGGGGCGGGGCGGGTGTCGAGCAGGGTTTCGCCCGCCGCGCCCAGCAGCAACACATATTCGATGCCGTCGGCGCGCACGATCACCACGCGCCGGCGCGGATCGAGGAGGAGGCTTTCGCGGATGCTCAGGCGGCGCGCGCCGCGCGCAGGCTGCAAATTCACCAGGCCGGAAAACCCGGACGGCAGCCAGCCCTTGCGCAGAATCACCCAGAACCCGCCCAGCAGGCCCAGCACCAGGATCAGCGCTGCGAAAAAGCGTATGAAATCAACTCCGTCCACGCCTGCGCCTTGCCCTTTGAGACCGTCCCGGCCTGCGTGCGCACGCCGGGGAAGACCAAGCCCTAGCGGGAGTCGGCTCATCGGTTAAGCCTGTCTTAACCGGCGCACCGGAAGGTTAACGCAACAGTCAAACTCCAGAACGGAGCGTGGCGCCGATGCGCTCAGACGATATTCCGCTTATGTCGATGCTGCGCGAGGCGATGGGCTTTCACGCCGCGCGCCAGCGCACGCTGGCCCAGAACGTGGCCAATGCCGATACGCCGGGCTTCACCCCCTCAGACCTGTCGCGCGCCTCGTTCGAGCAGGCGCTGGAAGGCCGGGCGCGCCCGGGCGCCGGCCTGCAGCGCACCGACGCCCGCCATATCGAAGGTCAGGCCGGATCGCAGAGCCGCTTTCGGGTGGAGCGCACGCCTGACAGCGAGACCACGGCCAATGGCAATTCGGTGGTGCTGGAAGAGCAGATGGCGCGCGCCAGCGAGACGCGCATGCAATACGAAACCGCCGTCAGCCTGTACCAGAAAAGCCTGACCATGATCCGTATGGCCGCGCGCGGGCCCGGCGGCTAAGTGACTGACAAGGAGGTCTGAATAATGGACCGCTCCCACGACGTGCTGCACATTTCCGCCTCGGGCCTGCGCGCGCAATCGGCGCGCATGCGCATCATTGCGGAAAACCTGGCCAACGCCGATTCCGCGGCGCAAACGCCCGACGGCAATCCGTATCAGCGCCAGATACCTGTGTTCCGCGCCGAACTTGACCGCGAGACCGGCGCCCAGGTGGCGCGCATGACCGATGTGCGTCTGGACGACCGCGAGTTTCGCTCCGTCTACCAGCCCGGCCACCCGGGCGCGGATAATGAGGGCTATGTGCGCTACCCCAATGTGTCCTCGCTGATCGAGCTGATGGACATGCGCGAGGCCCAGCGCAGCTATGAAGCCAATCTCACCATGATCGAGGGCTCGCGCCGCATGCTGGAGCGCACCCTGGATCTGCTGCGCCGCTAGGAGTTAACCGATGGATCTCGCCGCTCTCCGCGCCTACGCCCAGGCGGCCCAGGCCGCCAGCGGCGCCGCTGCGCAAGCGCCCGTCCCTACAGGCGATGCCGGCGGTTTCGCCGGGCTTGTCACCGATGCGGTCAGCGCGCTGCAGTCCAGCGTCTCGGCGGCTGAAACCCAGTCCACACAGGCCGTCATGGGCCGTGCGGAGCTGACCGATGTCGTCACCGCCATGGCCGCAGCCGAAGTCCAGCTGGAAACCGCCATCGCCGTGCGCGACCAGGTGATCCGCGCCTATCAGGAAATCATGCGCATGCCGATCTAGCGCGCGGGGGGACGCTCCCGGCCCCGCCCCACTGTGCCGCATTGCAACATTTCCATTGCAGTGAGCATGGATTGACGCCCACACTGTGCGCGAGCCACAGGCAGGGTGTTATGTTTTTTGATGAAATGACCGGGCATGGCGCCGCCGGAGAGGTGCGCGAGAGCTATCGCGCGCTGTCGCGATGGCTCGCGGATTCGCCGCCTGATCTGCTCGAAGCGCGCTCCAAACAGGCCGAGTTCTACTTCCGGCGCATGGGCATCACCTTCGCCGTTTATGGCCAGGTCAATGCCAGCGAGCGCCTGATCCCGTTCGATATCGTGCCGCGCATATTGTCGGCGTCTGAATGGCTGCTGCTTGAAGCCGGGCTGGTGCAGCGTGTGGCGGCGCTGAACCTGTTTCTAAAAGACATTTACGGCGCTCAGGAATGCATCCGGGCCGGGATCATCCCGGCCGATATCGTGCTGACCAACCCGCATTTCCGGCCCGAGATGACGGGCCGGCGCCCGCCACAGGATATCTGGGTGCACATCGCCGGCGTCGATCTGGTGCGCACAGACGAGGATGCGTTCTACGTGCTGGAGGACAATGCGCGCACGCCGTCGGGCGTGTCCTACATGCTGGAAAACCGCGAAATGATGATGCGGCTGTTTCCAGACCTGTTCAGCGAGTATCCGGTGCGGCCGGTGGAAAACTACACCGACATGCTGCTGCACTCGCTCAAGACCAGCGCGCCCGACAGCGCATCCAGGGACCCGTGCGTCGTGGTGCTGACGCCCGGCCCGTTCAACTCGGCCTATTACGAGCACTCGTTTCTGGCCGACAAGCTGGGCGTCGAGCTGGTGGAGGGCTCCGACCTCTATGTGGATGATGCGCTGGTCTATATGCGCACCACTGAAGGCCCGCGCCGGGTGGATGTGATCTACCGCCGGGTGGATGATGATTTCCTCGATCCGCTGACCTTCAATCCGGACAGCGCGCTGGGCGTGCCGGGCCTGATGCTCGCCTATCAGGCGGGCAATGTGACGCTGGCCAATGCAGTGGGAACCGGGGTCGCCGACGACAAGGCGGTCTATACCTATATGCCCGAGATTATTCGCTTTTTTACCGGCGAAGACCCGATCCTGCACAACGTGCCGACCTGGCGCTGCCGCGAACCGGATGCCTTGAAAGAGGTGCTTTCGCGCCTCGATGAGGTGGTGGTCAAGGAGGTCGGCGGGTCTGGCGGCTACGGCATGCTGGTCGGCCCGGCCGCGACGAAGGACGAGATCGAAACGTTCAGAAAGAAGCTGATCGCCGATCCGGCCGCCTTTATCGCCCAGCCGACCTTGCAATTATCCACCGCGCCGACCTTCTGCGGATCGCAGCTGTCCGGGCGCCATGTGGATCTACGCCCCTTCGTTCTGACCGGCCCGCAAGGGGTTCAGGTCGCGCCCGGCGGCCTGACCCGTGTGGCGCTGAAAGAGGGCTCGCTCGTCGTCAACTCAAGCCAGGGAGGCGGCACCAAGGACACCTGGGTGCTGGACGTCTGATGCTCTCTCGCACCGCCGACAGTCTGTACTGGGTTGGCCGTTATGTGGAGCGGGCCGATTTCCTCGCCCGTATCCTTGAATCCACATTGCGGCTCTCTTCGGTGCCGTCGCGTGATGGCGAGGTCGCCGCCGCTTGGCGCACGGCGCTGAATTCAGCTGGTGTATCAGCTGCTTACGATGAAAGCGGGCGCGATGTCACCGAATTGTCGGTGCGCGATTTTCTGGCCTTCAGTCCGGACAATCCCTCATCGATCTGCAGCTGCATCAACCGCGCGCGCACCAATGCCCGCTCGGGGCGCACCGCTCTGACGGTCGAACTGTGGGAAGCCATCAACGGCGCCTGGAATGCGCTCGAGGAGCAGGGTCAGCCGACGCGGCGCGACGAGTTTTCCGAGTTTCTGGGATGGGTGAAGTCGGTCACCTTGCTGGTGGAGGGCTCAGCCAGCCGGTCCATGATGCGCAACGCCGCCTACTGGTTCCTGCGTCTGGGAGGGGCGCTGGAGCGCGCCGACAATACGGCCCGCCTGCTGGACGCCAAATACCATCTGCTTCTGCCCGAGGGTGAACCCGTGGGCGGGCAGCTGGACTATTTTCAGTGGACCACGCTGTTGCGCCAGGTCTCGGCCCTGACCGCCTACCGGTGGGTCTATCGCGACAGCGTCAAGCCCTGGCTGGTGGCCGATCTTCTGGTGCTCAACCGGCAAATGCCGCGCTCGCTGGCCAGCTGCCAGGCGTCGATCGTGGAGTATCTGGAACGTCTGGCGGCCGACTATGGCCGAAGGGGGCCGGCCCAGCGCCTGGCGTCCGCCCGGCTGGGCAAGCTGGAGGAAGCCTCCATGGAGGTCATCTTCCAGTCCGGCCTGCATGAGTACATCGAGGATTTCCTCGACGAGAACGCCCGGCTCAGCCAGGCCGTCATTGACCAATATCTGACCTGAGGAGGGTCCTGGATGCTGATTCGCATCGATCACGCGACCCGCTATCAATACGACCGCGCCCCGCGCTTGGTCATTCAGCTGCTGCGCAAGACCCCGCGCTCGTGCGAGCGCCAGCATGTGCGCCGCTGGCGCATCGATACCGATGTGGATGCGCGCATCCGCCAGAGCGAGGACGCGTTCGGCAATATCGTCCACGCCATCTACACCGAGAACCCGGTCGACAGCCTGACCGTCAGCGTGGCCGGCGAGGTGGAGACCGGCGATTCACCCGGCCCGCTTGACGGATGGCCGGAGCGCCAGCCGCCGATGGTCTATTTGCGCACCACGCCGCTCACCACGCCCGATGAGGCGATCCGCGAGTTCGCCCTGGAGCATTCCGGCGGTGATCAGCTGGACATGCTGCACGGCCTGATGGGCGCGGTGCGCGCGCGGATCGGCTTCGACACCGGCGCCACCGGGGTCGCCCATACGGCCGCAGAGGCGTTCGCGGTGGGCCGCGGCGTGTGTCAGGACCATGCCCATATCTTCGTGGCCGCCGCACGCTGGCTGGGTGTGCCGGCGCGCTATGTGTCAGGCCATCTGCGCCGCTCCGACGGCGAGGCCGAGCAGGCAGCCGCCCACGCCTGGGCCGAAGCGCTGGTGGAGGGGCTGGGCTGGGTCGGATTTGATGCGGCCAACGGCGTCTCTCCCGATGAAAGCTATGTGCGCATTGCCTCCGCGCTGGATTATCTGGGTGCGGCGCCGGTGCGCGGCGTCAGCTATGGCGGGTTGGGCGAGCGCATGACGGTGAGCCTGCAAGTGCGCAGCCATCCCCAGGCCCAGCGACAGCAATAGGGCGCGCGCGCTGCGGCGGAATCGGCTATCACTCCGCCATCGGGGGGCCGAATTGCGCGTTGGAGCGCTGCATTCATGACGTATTGCGTTGGCATGCTGGTAAAAGACGGCCTGGCCATGATTGCGGACACCCGGACCAATGCGGGCGTTGACAATATCGCTGTCTACAAAAAGCTGTTCGTGACCGAAGTCCCGGGCGAGCGCGTCATCGCCATTGCAACAGCCGGCAATCTCTCGGTCACACAGACAGCGCTCAATCGTCTCAAGGACGGGATCAAGCTGCCCGATTCAGATGGACCGGAGACGCTTGAAACGGCGCCGACGCTGTTTCGCGCCGTGCAGCTGGTGGGCCACGCCATCAAGACGGTCCGCATTGATTTTGAAGACGGTCTGGAAGCCCAGAGCGTCTCCATGGGAGCGACTGTTCTGCTGGGCGGTCAGATTCGCGGCGGGGCGCTCGGGCTCTATCTCATCTATGCCGAAGGCAACGCCATCCAGTGCGGGCCGGATACGCCCTATCTGCAGGTGGGTGAGCTGAAATACGGAAAACCTATTCTCGACAGGGCCCTGAGCACCGATACGCCGCTGGTCGAGGCGATCAAGCTGGGGCTGATCTCGTTTGATTCCACCTTGCGGTCCAATCTCGGCGTCGGCCTGCCATTCGACATGATCACCATCCGCCCCGACGCCCTGACGGGCGCGCAGCGGCGGATCGGGGCCGATGATCCGTATTTCCGCGAGCTGGGCGCGCTGTGGTCAGAAGCCATCGCCAATGCCCACCGCGCCATGCCGGCGCCGCCCTGGGAAGACGCCTGAGGGCGGGCCCGGCCAGCGCGGACCCGTCCCGGCCCAGCCATCGAAGATCGGCTGGAGACCTGTCCGTGCCCACGCGCGCGGTCCGGCCATAGGCCGCCGCCAAGGCCCGGCTGCCAGACCGCTTCGCCATCACTGCGCACAAATCTGTTTTCCGCGGGAACCTTCCGCGCTTCGGGCCGTTACACCGACAATGCCAGGTTCCGGAGCGACTCAAGAGTGACGCCGGCGCCCAGAGGCATCGCACGCAGCGCCGCAGGGCGAGGCGTGCCACGGAAGACTGGACAGTCAGGCGTCCGCCGTTGCGATATGGATCATCCCTCCCCGGTCTCCAGAGGCATGGCGGCTTTCTATCCAACCTGACTGTCCAGTCGATTTCCCTGACAGGCGCCCGGCAAGCCGGCGCCGCCACCGGCGCGATAGGCCCTCGCTGCGCCGGCAATATCCCGCAGGTCCTGCCGGAACCGGGCGCGGGTTCGTGCGTTCGTGTTATTCCACAAAAGGAGACTCCATCATGAAATTGTTTCTGACCTGCGCTTTCGCCTCGCTGACCATTTTTGTCGCCAGCTGCAACACCATCGCGGGCGTCGGCCGCGACACCCAGCGCGCTGGCGAGGCCGTTGAAGACGCCGCCGAAGGCAACTAGCCAGGCGTAGTCCTTTTTGACGTGCGTGCGCGGGCGGCCTTCAGGGCCCCCCGCGGCGTATGGGGCAGGGGTCAGCCTCGCGCCCGCGTCACCGGATCTCGGTGACGCTGACCGAGACCTGAAGCCCCAGCATCCGGCCGGACGGGGAGGTGAAGGTGCCGCTGACCGGGCGCGCCTGCGCCGGGGTGCGGGTCTTGGCCACGTGGATCAGGTTGCGGCTGGCGAAGATGCGGTTGGTGGGG
>JAIUMW010000136.1 GCA_022565365.1 Oceanicaulis sp. | reverse complement strand
GTGATGGCGACCCGCTGGCTGCAGACGCCGTATCTCAGCACCGGCTTCTCGCCGAACACGGCGCCGGCCGGCGCCGCGACCGGTGCGCCGCGCGCCTTCTTCGGCACGCTGCGCCGGGGCGCTGCCTATGGTGTAGAAGCGCGTTACCGCTTCTAGGCCCGCTACCGCTTCCAGGGTTGTCCTGTAAGGACGCCCTTGGGGCATGGGGTAAAGAGCGGCCGGACCTGTCACGGGTCCGGCCGTTTTTGTTGTGTGATCATGTGTGAAAGCCGCGTCTCAGGCGGCGAGGGAGCTCAGCCCTGATAAGCTTGTGCGCGCAGCTTGTGATCGGCCAGCACAAGGGCGGCCATGGCCTCGGCCACCGGCACAGCGCGAATGCCCACGCACGGGTCGTGGCGGCCCTTGGTGGCCAGGGTGGTCTCTTCCAGCGATTTGGTCAGCGTGCGCCGCTCGATGCGGATCGAGCTCGTGGGCTTGATCGCCACGCGGATCACCAGATCCTGTCCTGTCGAAATGCCGCCCAGCACCCCGCCGTTGAAGTTTGAGGTGAACACGGGCTGGCCATCGGGTCCCAGGCGCATTTCATCGGCGGCGTCCTCGCCGCGCAAGGCCGCAGCCGCCATGCCGGCGCCGATCTCTACGCCCTTGGCGGCGTTGATCGACATCATGGCGCTGGCCATGTCCTGATCGAGCTTGCCATAGACCGGCGCGCCCCACCCGGCGGGAACCCCGCTGACGACCACCTCCACCAGCGCGCCCACAGAGCTGCCGGCGCGGCGGATCGCGTCCATGTCATCGGCCCAGAGGGCAGCGGTTTGCGCGTCGGGGCAGAAGAAGTCATTGCGCGCTGTCTCGTCCCAGTCCCAGCGCGACCGGTCAATGGCGCGCGGTCCGATCTGCACCAGTGCGCCGCGAATGGTCACGCCGTCGCCCAGAACCTTGCGCGCCACACCGCCTGCGGCCACGCGCGCCGCTGTCTCGCGCGCCGAGGAGCGCCCGCCGCCGCGATAGTCGCGCACGCCGTACTTGGCGTCATAGGTGTAGTCGGCGTGGCCGGGGCGCCAGGCGTCGCGGATATCGGAATAATCCTTGGAGCGCTGGTCCACATTGTCGATCTGAAGCGCAATCGGCGCGCCGGTGGTCAGCTGGGCGGGCATGCGCTCGTCCTGAAACACGCCCGACAAGATGCGCACCTGAGCAGGCTCGCGGCGCTGGGTGACGTGGCGCGAGCGTCCCGGCGCGCGCTGGTCCAGCCAGGGCTGGATGTCGGCCTCGGTCAGGGCGACCCCCGCCGGGCACCCGTCCACCACACAGCCCAGCACCGGCCCGTGGCTTTCGCCCCAGGTGGTGATGCGGAACAGATGACCGAACGTGTTGTGGGACATGGTTGGAGACTCAAGCTGTCAGGACGCTGCAATGCACCATAGAGGCGCAACTGGCCAGCGTCACGCAGCGCCCTTGCGCGCCCAGCGCGCCAGGCGGGCGGCCGGGGACGCTCTGACGAACTTTTCGTAGAACGCACGCAGCACCCCGGCCGTGTCTTCGGCCTCCTCGCGCGCAGCGCTCTCGGCGAAGGCGTTGGCGCGGGCAGCCCGGGCCTGGCTCTCGGCCTCGCCGACCGACAGATCAGGGTTGACCATCACGTCGCGCACATGGATGTGCACGCGCCAGAGGGGGTCGCCAATGGGGATGACCACCGTACCGGTCTTCACCGCCACCGGCACGCGCACCATCGTTTCGCGGTCTTCAATCTTGATGGTGCGGATGCCGCCCTTGCGCGCTTGCTCGGGCGTAATCTCCAGATCATGGCGGCGCGGGGCGTGGATGCGCAACACTTCATACGCCTTGAGCATGCGCTGCAGTTTGGCGATGGTCTGCGGTGTCGACGGCGTGACATCGGGATGCACGGTCTTGACGAGCGCACGAAAGCGAGCGCGGACCTCACTGAAGTCCTCGTCTCCGGTCAGGCCGAACACACGGTATGCGGCCAGCAGGGCTTCAGGCTTGTCGTTCATCGTTGCGAAGCTAGGCCGGGACTGGTTGTCAAACGGTTGACCGCGTGCGCAGGCGCGCTAAGTCAGCGGAACGCAATAGCCAGGGAGGCCCCATGAGCGGCCGGGACGCCATACCGCCCAGTCCAAGCGATGCCGACTACGCCCGCGAGGCCGAGGCGGCGCCCGAGGATATTTTCACGCGCGAGGACCCGGTGGCCCTGTTCGGCGACTGGCTGGCCGCGGCGCGCAAGCGCGAGCCCAATGATCCTAACGCCATGGCGCTGGGCACCGCCGACGCAGACGGCCTGCCTGATGTGCGCATGGTGCTCCTGAAAGATGTCGATGCGCGCGGCTTCACTTTTTATACCAATACTGAGAGCGCCAAGGGCCTGCAGCTGGACGCCAATTTGAAAGCCGCGCTGTGCTTCCACTGGAAGTCGCTGCGCCGGCAGGTGCGTGTGCGCGGCGCGGTGGAGCGGGTGAGCGAGGCGGAGGCCGATGCTTATTTCGCCAGTCGGGCGCGCGACAGCCGCATCGGCGCCTGGGCCAGCAAGCAGTCACGCCCGCTGGAAAGCCGCTTTGCACTGGAAAAAGCCGTCGCCACCCATGCGGCGAAATTCCATGTCGGGGATATTCCGCGCCCGGAGTTCTGGACCGGCTACCGTGTGGTTCCCGTGCGCATAGAGTTCTGGCGTGACCGCGCCTTCCGGCTGCACGACCGGATGGTGTTCGAGCGTGACCGGGAGGACACGCCCTGGCATGTGACGCGGCTCTATCCGTGAATAGGTGTATGACTGCGCCGTCAGGGCGTATACTCCACCCGTTTTAATAAGGGGGCGATCGCCATGATGACTGTTCTGCGTGCAATTCGGCATCTCGTTGTGGGCCTGGCCGCTGTGGCCGCCCTCGTCACGCCGCTCTGGTTCGTCACAGCAGCCTTCGGCGGCAAATTCGGTTTCTGGGAGCCGATTGCCGGCTTCCGTCATGTGCTGGGGCTGGCGGGCTTCAACGTGCTGGACGCGCTGGGCTTGCCCGGCGCCATTGGCGGCGGATTCATCCTGCCGCTGACGGCTGGCCTTGGCCTCGCGGCGCTTATCGTCGCCATCGTGTTCCGCCTTGCTTTCGGACGGGCCAATGCGCCGGGCGCCGGGGGTTATGTTGCGGGGGTGCTGGCGCTGGTGGTGGGCGCAGCCCCCCTGTTGATGGTGTCGAGCGCGGCGGGCGATCGCGCCGCCATTCCCCCCATCCATGACATCACCACCGATTTCGATACCCCGCCCCAGTTTACCGGCGCGCTGGTCGAGCGGCGCGGTTCAGAGGCCAACTCCGTCGACTATCATGCCAAGACTGACCCCCGGTCGGGCCGGGCGCTGCCCGAGGTCCAGGCCGAGGCCTATCCCGAGATCGCGCCCCTGTTCACCGCCGCCGAGCCGGCGCTGGCGTACCGCGCCGCGCACCAGACCGCGCGCGATCTGGGCTGGCGCATCTCCACCGCCTCTGACGGCGCCATGATGTTCGAGGCGCAGGACGTGACCTTCTGGTTCGGCTTCATAGATGATGTGGTCGTGCGCGTCACGCCGCTGGAAAACGGCGGATCGCGGGTGGATGCGCGCTCTGTGTCGCGCGTGGGCATGTCTGACCTCGGCGCCAATGCCGCGCGGCTGCGTGCTTTCTTTGCGGCGCTGGAAAGCAGTCTGGGCGATGGCGTGGCGATGGCGCCTCAGCCTGCGGCTGAGCCTGCGCTGCAGGCTGAACCCGAAGCAGAACTTGAAACAGAACCCGGCGCTGAGACGGGCGGCGGCCGCTGACCGGCGCGGCCCGCTTGCGTGCGGGCGCGAAACACGCTTGCCTTGCCGCTTGGTGATACAGGATCAGGCGCATGCGGGCCGGGCGGTTTTCCGATTACGACACCCTCCTTGTGTGGGGGTATGGCAAGGAGGGCCGCGCCGTTATCGCGCTGGCGCGCGCCGAAGCGCCGGGCGTGAAGCTGGCCGTTATTGACCGCACCGCACCCGATGATCTTCCGCAGGGTGTCGCCCACCTTGATGAGGACGCGCTGGAGAGCGCGGTGCGCGCCGGTGGCCGGGTGCTGATCGTCAAGAGCCCTGGCGTGTCGCTCTATGATCCGCGCCTGTCGGCGGCCCTGCGCGCCGGCGCGCGCCTGACCAGCCAGACCAATCTGTGGTTCGAGCGCAAACCGGCCGGCCAGCGCGTTATCGGCATCACCGGCACCAAGGGCAAATCCACCAGCTCGGCGATCCTCCATCACATGCTGCGCGCGCTGGGCGTGGACGCGGTGCTGGCGGGCAATATCGGCGAACCGGTGATCGAGACGCCGCCGGGCGCCAGCACGGTGGTGGCCGAGCTGTCCAGCTATCAGTGCGCCGATCTCGTCCATGGGCCGGACTATGGCGTGATGGTCAATCTGATGCGCGAGCACATCCCCTGGCACCGCTCGCTGGAGACTTATCAGCGCGACAAGGCGCGCCTGGTCAGCCTCGATCCCAATACCCGCGCCGTGCTCAATGCCGGCGACGCCAATCTGGCGCACCTGTTCGCCCACCGGCCCAATACGCTCTGGTACAATACGCCCGACACCTTCCACGCGCCGGGCGGCGTGGTGCATTGCGGCTCGGAGGCCTGGGGGCCGATCCCCAGCGTGCCGGGTCCGCATAATGCGCTTAATGCCTGCGCGGGCCTCAGCGTGATCGCGGATATGGGGCTTGATGCGCGCGCCGCGTTCGAGAGCCTGAGCGATTTTCATGGCTTGCCCCACCGGCTGCAGACGGTGGCGGTGAAAGAGACGCCAGAGGGGCGCGTGCGCTTTGTGGACGATTCCCTGGCCACCACGCCCGAAGCCCTGCTGCTGGCGCTGGACGCCTTTCCCGATGAAGACGTGGCGCTGATCCTGGGCGGGGAGGAGCGCGAGCAGGACTATGACAGCCTGGCCGCCGCGCTGGAGTGTCATGAGCGCATCCGCGCCATCATCACCCTGCCCGAGAACGGCGCGCGCATCGGCGCGGCGCTGGCTGGCGGGCGCCACGGCGAGGTCTGCGTGCATGAGAATCATTTCGACACGGCGGTCGCGCGCGCGGCGGCTTCACTGAAGACCGGGGTGGTGCTGCTGTCACCCGCCGCCCCGCGCGGGCGCCAGTTCACGGTGTTCGGCGCGCGCGGGCGCGCCTTCGCCGCCGCCGCGCAGGCGCTGTCGGCCGGTTAGCGGTCCCGGCCTGGCTCGGCCCGAAACGTCAGGGGCTGGAGGCCGACGCCAGTGATGCCGCCGTCACTGCGGCGCGAGCGGCGGCGGCGCGGGCATCGGCTTCACTGGCCAGCAGCAAGGCCGCGCGCACAGCGCCGACCTCGATCCAGAGAGACTGCGTGACGCGGCCATCAAGGCGCACAAGGTCGATGCGCACGCCTTCACGCGGGGTGAGGGCGGCCAGCGCGTTCAGCGCCTCATCGGGGAAGGTGAAGCCATAGGCCGGCGCGCCACCGGCCGGGGCGAGATGCTCTGCAATGTTCGGCGCCAGGCGGGCATTGGCCATGAAGCGCTGCTCCCCCCCGGCATAGGCGCCCCAGGCGCTGAGCGGATCGCCGCCGGGCGCCGGGCGCAATCCGCCTATGGTGCGGTCCACGGGCGAGGCCTGACGGGCGGGATCTCGCATCACCATGACCGCGCGCGGCGCCGTGGCCTCGGCGCGCAGGGCCAGGGCCGGGGCGCGCGCGCCGCGTGCTTCATACAGGCCGAAGGCGGCGGGATGGTCGCCCAGCATCTGCGTCGCGCGCCAGCCGGGACGCCCGGCCATGGCGGGTGGTCGTACGGTCCAGGACTGGCGCCGGCCGGGCAGAATGGGCTGGGTCAGCTCGGCCTGCGCGTTCAGGCGCATCTGGTGGGCGTCCGCCGTCGCGTGCAGGTCCGGGTCTTCGCAGCCGACGACGCGCGGCGCGCGCTCATAGCGGTTCAGCATCGCTTCGTCAGCGCCGGCCACAACGGCGTCGTCGCGCAGCTGGGCCAGTACGATATCGAGAAAGCTGCGCTCCACCGGTGTCAGCAGCGCGCACGCCTCATCGCCCGCCCGCAAGCGCAGCAGCGCTTCGTGGTCAGGCGGGGGTGGCGGCGCGGCGGCCAGGATGAGGGCGGCGAGTGCGGGCGTGATCATGCCCGCCAGTCTTACGCGCTGCGTCTTGACGTCCGGTTTACGCCGTGACCGATCAGCAGCAGGAGGACCGCCAGCGAAAATGCGCCCAGCGCGATCCAGCGGTCATGACGGCGGATCTGGTTGCTGATCCATACTGCGCTGAAGCGCGGCGCGGCGCTGGGACCGAAGCTGGTCACCGCCGAGGCGTCCCACACCACGGCGCGTCCTTCGAGACCGGTCCACAGCCCCGAGCGCGCCAGACGCGCTGCGGCGCGCGAGAAGTCCGCCCCTTCAGGCGCGGTGATGAGCGCGATGCGCCGTCCGCTGGTCTCTTCAAACAGGGCGGCCATGCCGGTGACGCGGGCGCTGCGCGTGGTGTCGTCGGCGAAGGCGGTGGAGGTGTAATTGCGCCGGCGCGGCACGCGGTTGGCCGCAGCGCTGGCCGCAGCGCGCACTTCAGCCGGGGCGGCGGCGATGAGGCGCGGATCGATCGCGCTCTGGGGGCCAAGGATCATCAGATCATGGCTCAGCGGTGCATCCTCCAGACGCTCGCCATACCAGGCATAGAGCCAGGCCGAACCCGAGGCGAGCGCGGCGCGCGACACCACGGCCAGCGCCGCCGCGCGGTCTTCGGGCGCCGCCGAGGCGAACACCACCGCCGCGCGTCCGCCCTGGTCGGCGCCGAACGGCGCGCCGCCATGGGCCAGAGCTTCCAGCGCGGCGCCGGGGCGCACGGGCGCGCCGAGGCGTTCCAGGCGCGGCGCCGACAGGGCGTCGGCCAGTTCAAAGCGCACCGAATGCAAATTCATGGACCGGGCGGCGAACAGCCGGGCCGAGGCGATCAGCGCCCCGGCATCGCCCGCTGACAGGCGCAGCTGGGCGGGGCTGGTCATGTCGATGGCGGGCAGGCCGCCGCTGGCGCGCACCTCGGCGGTGACGATCAGCTCGGCCACACGCGGATCGGTGACCAGGATCGGCGCCTCGCCCATGCGCAGGGCCAGGCCTTGCGCGATCAGGGCCGACACCGCCAGCGCATCGCGCCCGGCGGCGTCGGCATCAATATGCACGCGGCGCGGGGCGGCATAGTGGGCGCGCAGGCCCGCTTCGAGATCGGCCAGCGTGGCGAACCCGTTTGGCGGCGTGGAGCTGACGCGCAGGCGGCTCGCCCCGGTATTGATCGCCCAGCCATCGCGCGCCGTATCGCTCAGGCGCAGCACCAGCATGTTCTCGCCATCGCGCAGTGTATCGGAATGGAGCGCAAAGCGCGCCTCGAAGGCCTCGGCGCGCGGCGCAAGGGCCACGGCGCGCGAGCGGTTCACGAACACTTCGATCTGGCCATTGGCGGAGTCTGACAGCGGGCTGGCGCTCAGGATCAGCTCCACACCGGCCGGTATGGCGCCCGGCGCAAGGGTGAAGGGGATGCGCAACTCGCGCGCCTGCGGGGTCAGTTCCAGCCCCGTCATATGCGGGGCGATGACAGACAGTCTCATGTCCTCGGCGCGTGGCGGGCGGGCGTCCTCGGCTGCGATGGCTTTATAGCCCGGCGCGCAAAACGCACCGATGACGCCAAGAATCAGGGCGCAGACCCGCACACGTATCGACATGAAACACTCCCCTCGGTTAGGACTTTATTAAGCAATTGCCCTGCCATCAAGGTTCAATGAACGAACTCAAGGCAAAATTCTGGATCGACGCCCTGCGCTGGCGCGCCGAAGGGGCGGGCGCCCATGTCTATGTGTCGCGCCGGGGCGATCCCGACGCCGGAGCGGTGCTGGTCAAAGTGTTGTTGCCAGAAGGACTTGCGCGCCTGTTTGCGCCAGTGCGCGATTTTGAGGGCGCCCGCGTGTGGAGCCAGCCGCTGGGCGCCGGTCCGGTCGCTGAAATCGACGCCGACGCCTATGCCGCGCGCCGGTCCGGCAGTGATCCCGATCTGTGGGTGATCGAAATCGAAGACCGCCAGGGCCGCCACTTCCTCACCGAGCCGGTGGAGGCGGGGTGATCGCCCCGCATGGTCGACGCCCGGTAAACGCTGCGCTCGCGAAGTCTTAACGCGGCGCTGGCATCCTCAGCTGGTCAACCGACCTTGCAGGTGTGAGCCGCTCGATGCTGTTTCTGTTCAATGATGCGATCTTTGATCTGGGCGATGCGCGTACATTCGCGCTGGAGCACAAGCTGGCCGAGCCCATGGGGCCGTCGGCGGTGATGAAGCTGCGCGTGGCCCAGGTGGTCAAAATGGTGCGCGAGACGATTTTCGACGAGCCGCAACTGGCCCGCACCAGTCCGGACACGGCCGCCTTTCTGGCCGCCCTGGTCGCGTGGCCGACCGACGAGG
>JAIUMW010000135.1 GCA_022565365.1 Oceanicaulis sp. | reverse complement strand
CAATGACCAGGGTGATCTTGGGCACGCGCGCGCAGGACACCGCGGTGACCAGCTTGGCGCCGTCCTTGGCGATGCCGCCGGCCTCGTATTTGGAGCCGACCATGAAGCCGGTGATGTTCTGCAGGAAGAGAAGCGGAATGCCGCGCTGGCAGCACAGCTCGATGAAATGGGCGCCTTTGAGCGCGCTTTCGCTGAACAGCACGCCGTTATTGGCGATAATCCCCACCGGCATGCCGTGCAGGCGGGCGAACCCGGTCACCAGCGTCTCGCCATAGAGCTTCTTGAACTCGTCAAACTCCGACCCGGCCACCAGCCGCGCGAGCACCTCCCGCACATCATAGGGCGGGCGCCCAGCGGCCGGGATCACGCCATTGCGGCTGGCCGGGGCGAGGGCGGGCGGGCGCGGATCGGTGATGTCCAGCGCGGGGCGCTTGGGGGTGTTCAGCCCCGCCACAATGCGCCGGGCGATCTGCAGGGCGTGGTCGTCGTCAGCCGCGTAGTGATCCACCACGCCGGACTGGCGAGCATGCACGTCGGCGCCGCCCAGATCCTCGGCCGAGATCACCTCGCCAGTGGCGGCCTTCACCAGCGGCGGGCCGCCCAGGAAGATCGTGCCCTGATTGCGTACGATGATGCTCTCATCGCTCATCGCCGGCACATAGGCCCCGCCCGCCGTGCACGATCCCATCACCACGGCGATCTGGGGAATGCCGTCCGCCGAGAGATTGGCCTGATTATAGAAAATGCGCCCGAAATGGTCGCGGTCGGGGAAGACTTCCGCCTGGTGGGGCAGGTTTGCGCCGCCGGAATCGACGAGATAGACGCAGGGCAGCCGGTTCTCGCGCGCAATCTCCTGGGCGCGCAGATGCTTCTTCACCGTCATGGGGTAGTAGGTGCCGCCCTTCACCGTGGCGTCATTGCACACCACCATGACCTCGCGGCCCGACACCCGGCCAATGCCGGTGATCATGCCCGCCCCGTGCACATCGCCCTCATACATGGCGTTGGCCGCCAGCGGCGACAGCTCCAGAAACGCCGAGCCGGGATCGAGCAGGCGCTGCACCCGGTCGCGAGAGAGCAGCTTGCCGCGTTTCAGGTGCTTCTCACGCGCCGCTTCCGATCCGCCAAGCGCGGCCGTTTCGGTCTTGTCCTTCAACTGCGCGACCAGCGCACTCATCGCGGCGGCATTGGCCTCAAAGACGGGGGCGTTGGGATCAAGCTGGGTGGGCAGAACGGGCATGGCGGCTCCAGAGCGTCTGGCCTTAAAGGGCGTGCGGTCTGATTAGCCCGCCCGGGCGCGGCGGCGCAATGGCGCGGCGCCCCCTAATCCTCATCCTCCACGTCGAGGAAGTCGACGTGGAAGCTGGCGGCTTCGTCTTCGGAGAAGAGGTCCTCCTCTTCGCCGGGCAGGATGCGGCCCGGTTCCGGGATCATGAAGTCGGGCGGCAGACGGCTGGAGAGGAGGCCAGCGGCCTTGAGATCGCTCACGCCCGGCAGGTCTCCCAAAGACGCGAGGCCGAAATAATCCAGGAAGGCGTCGGTGACGCCATAGGTCACCGGCCGGCCCGGGCTGCGCCGGCGCCCGCGCAGGCGGATCCATTTCATTTCCAGCAGCTGGTCCAGCGTGCCGCGAGACACGGCGACGCCGCGAATATCCTCGATCTCGGCGCGGGTGACCGGCTGGTGATAGGCGATAATGGACAGGGTCTCGAGCGCAGCTTGAGAGAGCTTGCGCGGCTCCTCGCGCTCGGTGCGTAACAGGAAGGCGAGATCGGGCGCCGTCTGGAAGCGCCAGCGCCCGGCCACTTCGGCCAGCTGAATGCCGGCATTGGCATACTTGGCGGTCAGCGCCGCGATCACCGCGCGCACATCGGCGCCGGCGGGCAGGCGCGCGGAGAGGGTCTCGATATCCAGCGGCTCCACGGCGGCGAACAGCAGGGCCTCGGCCATGCGCATGAGCTCAGCGTCATTATCCACGGCCAGGCGCACGCCCGGCGGGCCGGCATCGCCGCCGCCACGGGTTTCCGCTTCGCTGCGCAGCGCCTTGATCGCTTCTGTGACCGGGTCGCGCTCGGGGCGCGCGCCCTGCGTGTCATCGCTCATGCGCTGTCCTCACGGCTGGCGTCTTTGGGGTCGTCACGGTGGGCGGGGCGCATCCAGAGCGGCGCGTATACGCCGTCCTGGCGCAGATCCGCCTCGCCATCCTTCGTGATCTCCAGCGCGGCCAGCAGGCTTGAGGCGGTGATGCTGGCGCTCGACGGCGCGTCGTCGCCCAGCTCGCCGGGCAACAGCGCATCAAACCGCTCCCAGCCGGTCAGGCGGCGCAGAACGCCGGTGAGGCGCTTGCGGGCCTGTTCCAGCGAATACACGCGCGGCGCCTCGGGCTGATAGGTGGCGAAGGCGCCGCGTTCCCGGCGCAGGGCGTAGGCTTTCAGAAGATCGTAGAGCTCGGCCTCGTAGAGCGGCGTGCGGATCGAGCGCACGCCCGCCGGCTGTCCGCAGGGGAAGACATCGCGGCGCAGCAGGGCGCGGGCGAACAGGGCGCCGGACGCAGCGCGCATGGCTTCGAGGCGGGCGAGGCGGAAGGCGAAAGCCGCCGCAAGCTCTTCCGGTTCCGGCCCGTCCTCTTCCGGGCGCGGCTTGGGCAGGAGCAGACGGGATTTCAGGTAAGCGAGCCAGGAGGCCATCACCAGATATTCGGCCGCCAGATCCAGCCGGCGCAGGCGGGCGGCGTTGACGAAGGCGAGATACTGGTCGGCCAGCTCCAGGATCGAGATGGCGTTGAGGTCGATCTTGTTCTTGCGCGCCAGCGCCAGCAGCACGTGCAGCGGGCCTTCCCAGCCGCCGATATCGAGCACCAGAGCCTCGTCGGCATCGGCGTCGCGGGCGGCCTCAAACTCGTCAGCGCTCTCGTCAAACAGCGTGCTCATGGCGCGTCCAGCCCGGCCTCGGCGAACAGGCGCGCCAGCGCCTCCAGCCCGGCCTGCGGATCAAAGCCCTCCGGCGCCTTGCGCGCGGCCAGCGCGGCGTCGGCTCGCTCCAGGGCCCTGTGATCCAAGCGCGGCGCGGCGTTCGCGATCTCGATCATCTCGGCCATGTCGCCATTGCAGTGGATGACCATGTCGCAGCTCGCGCCGATAGCACGCTGCGTGCGCTCGCGCATCGAACCGGCCAGCGCCTTCATGGACAGATCATCGCTCATCAACAGGCCGTCAAACTCGATATGGCCGCGAATGATGCGGGCGATCACCTCGGACGAGCAGGTGGCGCAGTCATCTGCGTCAATCGCCGGATAGACCACATGGGCTGTCATCGCCATCAGGGCGCTCTTGATGCCCCGGAAGGCGGCGAAATCGGTGGCCGTGAGCGTCTCTTCGTCCGCGTCCACGATCGGCAGTTCGAGATGGCTGTCCGCGCCCGCGCGGCCATGGCCGGGCAAATGCTTGATCACGCCCAGCACGCCCTGATGCAGCAGACCCTCCAGCGCCGCGCTCGCCATGGCCGCCACGGCGTCCGGCGTGCTGTGCAGCGCCCGGTCGCCGATCACGTCATGGGCGCCTTCGACGCGGATGTCAGCGCAGGGCGCGAAGTCGGCATCGATGCCGACACTGCGCAGTTCATGGGCGATGAGCTGGTGATTGATCCGCACCGCCTCCAGCGCCAGTTCCGGCTCACGGTCCCACAATTCTCCAAAGCGCGCGGCGGGCGGGGCGTTGCGCCAGTTGGGCGCGCGCAGGCGCTGCACGCGGCCGCCTTCCTGATCGATGAAGACCGGCACGTCGCGGCCCAGCGCATCGCGCAAGGACTCCGTCAGCGCGCGCACCTGGCGCGGCCTGTCCACATTGCGTGCAAACAGGGTGAAGCCCCAGGGATCGCAATCGCGAAAGAACGCCTTTTCATCCGCGCTCAGCGCCTCGCCCTTGAGGGCGAGCGTCATCGCCGCCGCCGCGCTCACCGCCGCGCCACCAGACAGGACTGGCCGCGCGCATCCAGCTGCGAACAATAGGCGGACGCCTCTTCACGGGTCTCGAAGCCCGCCACGCGCAGGCGGTGGAACACGCCGCGATCGCCCAGATCAGCCCGCTGGATGTCAGGCGCCCGGCCCGATGTCATATCGCCATGGCGCGACACAAAGGCCAGCCAGCCGGACTCAGCCTCCTCCAGCGCCCGATAAGCGCCGATCTGCACCACAAACGCGCCCGACGCCGCGGCCGGCGCAGGCGTGGCGGTGCGCGCGGGTGTCTGCGGAACGGGCGCAGGAGCGGGCTGAGACACCGGATCAGGCTCGCGTTCAGCCTCAGCCGGCGCCGGTTCGTCCATGGCGTCGGCATCAGCGGCTTCGACCTGCAGCGCCGGCAGGCGCTCGGGCCGGGCCACCGGCTCCTCGGCGGAGGGCCGGGCCGGCGTGGGCGCGGCGACCGGGTCCGTGCGTGCGGCGTCGCGATCGCCTTCGCGGGCGCGCAGCTCGAAGGCTGTCAGGTCCTGATGCGGCGTTTCGAACCCGCCCGGCTCTTCCGGGGCGACGCGATAGGGCTGGGAATCGGCCATGATCAGCGGGCTCTCGTCCCGCTCGCGCATGCCCAGCTGGAACGCGTTCCAGACCACGGCCATGAACAGCGCTAACACCACCGCCGCCGCCAGCAGCACCAGCCAGCCGCGGCGGTCCTGCTCGGCCTCGCGCGCATCAAAGGTTTCAAAATCATCCGGCGGGGGCGCGTACGGCCCGTTGCCGGGGCTTTGTGGGCTCATGGGCGTCCCCGGGGCTGTCCATTGGCGATGGCGGCCGCGTGATTCGCACGCGCCAGCCGTACCGAACCATAACAAGACCGGACCCTGCGCGCGCCCCCCCTGGCGCCGCACCCCTGCACGCCGGGCTGTCAGCGACTCAGCTGCGGGCGCGGGGAGGTCAGCGGCCGAGCTGGATGCGCGCCTCGTCCATCAACTGGTCCATCTTGGTGCGGATCACGTGATCGGAATGGCCGACCCCCTTCGCGTCAAAGTCAGCGCGGACCTTGCGGAACACGTCCTCATCACCGGGCTCCTCCAGATCGGCTTTCACCATGTCTGCGGCATAGGCGTCGGCTTCGGCGCCCGAGAGCCCCATCTCTTCCGCCGCCCACTGGCCCAGCAGCTTGTTGCGCCGCGCCTGCGCCCGGAACTCGGACGTCTGTTCATGGACGAACTTGTTTTCGAAGCCTTTTTCACGGTCGTCAAAGCTGGACATCAAAAGCTCTCTTCCGGTCTGGGGAGGGGCGGATCATCGCCCCGTAATCGTTATCGCGCGTCCGGTGCGGAATCAATCGCGCCCACCGTTTACTGCGGCGATGTTGCAGCGCCCCGGCGAACTGGCGTATCATGCAATCATAAAGGCGGCCCGTGCATGACGGGCCGTTTCTCGTTTGCCGCAGGCTGGTCCGGCGATCCCGCCCGCCCCCGCCTGCCTCCTCCAGCGGAGCTGCACCCACACCCATGTCCCGGCGCAAGAAACTCTACGAAGGCAAGGCCAAGATCCTCTATGAGGGGCCTGAACCCGGCACGCTGGTCCAGCATTTCAAGGACGACGCCACCGCGTTCAACAACAAGAAAAAGGCCGTGCTGGAGGGCAAGGGCGTCCTCAATAACCGGATCTCCGAACACATCATGGAGAATCTCAACCGGATCGGCGTGCCCACCCATTTCATCCGCCGGCTCAACATGCGTGAGCAGCTGGTGCGCGAGGTGGAAATCATTCCGCTGGAAGTGGTGGTGCGCAATGTGGCCGCCGGCTCGATCTCCACGCGCTTCGGCCTGCCCGAGGGCGAGGCCCTGCCGCGCTCCATCGTGGAATTCTATTTCAAGGACGACGCGCTGGGCGATCCGCTGGTCAGCGAAGAGCATATCGCCGCGTTCAACTGGGCCAGCCCCCAAGACATTGACGACATGATCGCGCTGGCCCTGCGGGTGAATGATTTCCTGTCCGGCCTGTTCACCGGCGCCAATATCCGCCTGGTGGATTTCAAGCTGGAGTTCGGACGCATCTATGATCAGAACGACATGCCCCGCATCATCCTGGCCGACGAGATCAGCCCCGACAGCTGCCGCCTGTGGGATTTGACCAGCGGCGAGAAAATGGACAAGGACCGGTTCCGGCGTGATCTGGGCAATGTCACCGAAGCCTATGCAGAGGTGGCGCGGCGCCTGGGAATCATGAAGGAAAGCACCAACGGCGACGAGGCGAATTCATGAAAGCGCGCGTGCATGTCTATCTCAAACCCGGCGTCCTGGATCCGCAAGGCCAGGCGGTGGCGACATCCCTCAAACATCTCGGCTTTGACGAGGTGTCAGCCGCCCGCCAGGGCAAGCTGATCGAGATCGATCTCAACACCGCCGACGCCGAAGAAGCCCAAAAGCGCGTCGCCGACATGTGCGACAAGCTGCTCGCCAACCCGGTGATCGAAACCTACGACATTGAACTGAGCGCGTAGGGCGTTTTACAGCCTGCCGCCGGCTGGCGGCAGGCCGGCAATCCTTTTCTCTCCCTGCTTGCGGGGGGAGTGGCCCGCACGGCCGAGGGGCGGAGAGCGGCAGAGCGCTTAATCTGCAAGCCTCGCAGCGGACGGCACCTGCGTCCCCCCTCCGGCCGCGACGCGGACACCTCCCCCGCAAGCGGGGGAGGACAAGTGCGGCCGAAATCGCTCTCACCCGCAATCCCTGCCTCATTCACCCCCCGCCGTGCGCCCCGATTGCGCCGCCGGGGGGCGATCCGGTATAGGCTGGCGCGACCCTTCCTTCCGGCTCGTCATATAAAGGAGCGCCCCCGCTCATGGCCGCGTATCAGTACGTCTACCACATGGACAAGCTGTCCAAGACCTATCCGGGCGGCAAGCCTGTGTTCACGGGCATTTCGCTGCACTTCCTGCCCGACGCCAAGATCGGCGTGGTGGGCACGAACGGGTCGGGCAAATCGACCCTGCTGCGCATCATGGCCGGCCAGGACACCGATTTTTCCGGCGAGGCCTGGGCCGAAAAGGGCGTGCGCGTGGGCTATCTGGCCCAGGAGCCCAAGCTCGACGAGACCAAGACCGTCTGGGAAAACGTCATTGAGGGCTCTGAAGACAAGCGCATTTTCGACGCCTACAACGCCATCGCCATGCGCCTCGCCGAGGAGTATTCCGACGAGCTGATGGAGGAGATGAACGCGCTTCAGGAACAGGTCGACGCGCGCGACGCCTGGGACGTGGATTCCAAGATCGAAATGGCCATGGAGGCCCTGCGCTGCCCGCCGGGCGAAGCGAACGTGACCAATCTGTCCGGCGGCGAGCGCCGGCGCGTGGCGATCTGCCAGCTTCTCCTGTCCAAGCCCGACATGCTGCTGCTGGACGAACCGACCAACCACCTCGACGCCGAAAGCGTGGCCTGGCTCCAGCACCATCTGGAGAATTATCCCGGCGCCGTGCTGATCGTCACCCACGACCGTTACTTCCTGGACGCCATCACCACCTGGACGTTGGAACTCGATCGCGGTCAGGGCGTGCCCTATGAGGGCGGCTATACCCGCTGGCTGGAGCAGAAATCCAAGCGCCTGGCGCAAGAGTCGCGCGAGGAAAGCGCCAAGCAGCGCGCCCTCAGCCGCGAGCTGGAATGGATCCGGGCCAGCCCGAAAGCCCGCCAGGCCAAATCCAAGGCGCGTATCAAATCCTATGAGGAAATGCGCGACCAGGCCGATCGCGATAAAATCTCGACAGCCATCATCCGCATCCCGCCGGGCCCGCGCCTGGGCGGCAATGTGGTGGCGTTTGAGAACGTCTCCAAAGGCTTTGAAGACAAGCTCCTGATCAAGGACCTGACCTTCAAGCTGCCGCCGGGCGGCGTGGTGGGCGTGATCGGTCCCAACGGCGCGGGCAAGACCACGCTGTTCAAGATGATCATCGGCGAGGAAGAGCCCGATGCCGGCACGGTGACGCTGGGTGAGACGGTGAAGCTCGGCTATGTCAATCAGAGCCGCGACGCCCTCGATCCGAAAAAGAATGTCTGGGAAGAGATTTCCGGCGGCAATGACATGCTGGATCTGGGCGGCCGCGAGGTGCCCAGCCGCGCCTATGTGGGCGCGTTCAACTTCAAGGGCGGCGACCAGCAAAAGAAAGTCGGCGTGCTGTCTGGCGGTGAACGCAACCGGGTGCATCTGGCCAAGATGCTGAAAGAGGGCGGCAACCTGCTCCTCCTCGACGAACCGACCAACGATCTCGACGTGGAGACGCTGTCGGCGCTGGAACAGGCGCTGGAGGACTTCCCCGGCTGCGCCGTCGTCATCTCCCACGACCGCTTCTTCCTCGACCGCATCGCCACCCACATACTGGCCTTTGAAGGCGACAGCCATGGTGAATGGTTCGACGGCGCCTTCTCCGACTCTCTCGAGGACAAGAAGCGACGCCTCGGCACGGACTCGCTGGTGCCCAGCCGGGTCAAGTTCCAGAAGTTCGGACGGTAGCAGGGCGGTCGCGCGCCTGCAT
>JAIUMW010000134.1 GCA_022565365.1 Oceanicaulis sp. | reverse complement strand
GACAATACCACCGTCAAAAGTTTTGCTGGACTCAATGAACTCAATCTTGTTCCGCTCGCCGGAACGCCGGCGGATGTGGTCTCGGCAATCGTGACGCCATCCCTTGATGGCGTGCTACGCGTCACCAACCAAGGCGGTTCGCAACGGGCAGCGGGCGCGATGATCAATATCGGCTCTGGCGGCGTGCCAGAGACGCTCATCCTGCGCCAATTTTATCCCAGACTGGGCGTGTACGTTTTCGGCTTCTGCAAATATGGCGGGCCATTTGAAACCCTCGTATGTGAAACCAATCCGGAATCTGGAGAATGTTTGGCTGAGCCGACCGAGGAACTTGAGACCGAACTCGGAGAGGAAGCAAGGACATTCGCGGTCATCGTACGCGCCAATCGAGGTTTTGGGGCGAGGCTTTTTCCAAACATGTCGCGGGTCGGCCTTCAATATTTTGATGCCCGAAACAATCTCGTAGGCGAAACGAATATTGCCTACACCGCGCCTGCGCCTGCGCCGGTGCATCCGAATGATCCTGCGGCGCTGACGGGCTATGCCGGCATCTACAACGTGAATACGATTTCTGATGACGGTCAGATGTGGAACGGGTCGCAGGATATCGGAACCGGATATGCCGTCATCGATACTGAAGGCGGCATCTGGCTCGTAACCTTTAGGGAATCGGCGCGGCTCAGCACCGACTTCGTCCAAGCCAACTATTTTCACCAGTTCATAGGTTATGGCCAGATAACTCTCGGCGCCGTCGATGGCGACACCCAGGCGCTGTCGGCTCAGATTTCCGGAGTAACACGCCTGACCGGCGCCAATCCGTCGTCCGAAATCGCCGCTGAGGCCGTTCTGTCGGGCCGCGGCGCCCCGAACGGTTATTTCTTTGGCAATCTGACCCGCACCGCCAACGATTCCTCCCATCCGGCGATCGCCAACTGGCCGTCAAACACCAATCTGCGCGCCAACATTGACGCCCACACAATTGACCCGGTCTCTGTCTCTGCCCTGGCAGGCGAATACAGTGATCAGCGCGTCATCGCCAATCCTGATGCCGCAGCGGAAAACTTCCTCGAGATCAGCGCCGAAGGTGAGCTGAGCGGCTTTTTCCAGTTCGGGTCCGGCGATGACGCGGAATCCTGCACACTCAATGGCTTGATGGTACAGCCTGATCCGGAGCGTCATGTCCTGATGATCTCTGGAACGGTCGCCGGGAATAACTCGCCATGCAGCTTGGCCGGGCCCGTGGCGGGTGTCGCGGCCTATAACCAGCCTAGAGTTTCTGTGCTGCAATCCGGCCGGGTGGAATCCCGGCAGCTTCAGATGCTTTTGCGCAATACAACCAGCGGCGCATTCCTCATGCCTGCATTCTACCGCGGTATCAGTGAGTAGGTGCTGGCTCAGTTGTAGCGCACAAACGCCAGAAAGAGCCCGTCGGGCGGCGCGACCGGTCCGCAGCGGGTGCGGTCGGCGGCGGCCAGCGCATCGGCGAAATCGCGCACCGACCATTTGCCATTGCCCACCTCCACCAGCGACCCGGTGATGGAGCGCACCTGGCGGTGCAGGAAGCTGATCGCCTCCACATTGATGCGCACTTCGCCGTCAATCTCGCGCACGGCTATGGCATCGATGGATTTGACCGGCGTCTCCGCCTGGCAGCGCGATTCGCGGAAGGTGGTGAAGTCGTGCATCCACACCAGCGACTGGGCTGCCTCATGCATGGCCGCCACGTCCAGCGCCCGCGGCGTGCGCCAGGCACGGCCCGCCTCCAGCGCCAGCCGGGCGCGGCGCGGGATGATGCGATAGACATAGCCGCGCTTCACCGCCGAAAAGCGCGCGTGAAACCGGTCATCCACGCACCGCGCTGACAACACCGAAATTGGATCTGGCCCCAGATAATGGTTCAGCGCATCGCGCACCTTGCCCGGCGCCAGATCCTTTTCCAGATCCACATGGGCGCTCTGGGCCAGCGCATGGACCCCTGAGTCTGTCCGCCCGGCCCCGTACACCTCGCGCGGGGCCCCGTCGAGCGCCGCCACAGCCCGCTCCAGCGCCGCCTGAACCGACGGGCCGTTATCCTGACGTTGCCAGCCCACAAAGGGCCGGCCGTCATATTCTATGGTGAGGTGATAGCGCGGCATGTCAGCTCAGCCGCGTTCCTGCCGGAACCGCCGTCCCGCGCAGGAACTCATCCGCCTCCATCACGCCCCGGCCCTCGCGCTGCAGCCGGGTCAGGCGCACCTCGCCGCGCCCGCAGGCGACCAGCAGGCGGTCATCCAGCACCTCGCCGGGCTCGCCCTCGCCGCGTTCGGGAACAGCGAAATGGACCTTCACCCGCACCTCGCCCTTGGCGCCCGGCAGCGCGAACCAGGCGCCGGGAAACGGCGACAGGCCGCGAATCATGTCGGCCACCTCGCCAGCCGGGCGCGTCCAGTCGATCCGGGCTTCCTCGCGCGTGATCTTGCGCGCATAGGTCACGCCCTCGTCCGATTGCGGCGTGGCGCTCAATGAGCCGCGCTCCAGCGCCGCCAGCGTGCGCGGCCACAGCATGGCGCCCACCTGCATCAGCCGGTCGTGGAGCGAGCCAGCGGTGTCGCTCTCATGGATCGGCACGGTCTCGCTCATCAGGACCGGCCCGGTATCGAGCCCGGCCTCCATCTGCATGATCTGCACGCCGGTCATCTCGTCGCCGGCCATAATGGCGCGCTGGATCGGCGCCGCTCCGCGCCAGCGCGGCAGCAACGAAGCATGCAGGTTGAGGCAGCCCAGATGTGGCGCATCCAGCGCCCGCTGCGGCAATATCTGGCCATAGGCCACCACGCACGCCGCATCGAGATCGAGCGCCTCGAACGCCGCCAGCACGTCATTGTCACGGAAGCTGTCTGGCGTAAAGACCGGCAATCCCAGCTGCTCTGCCAGCTCATGCACCGGCGTCTTCGCGCTCGCCTGGCCGCGCCCGCGCGGGCGCTCGGGCTGGGTGTAGACCGCCACGATTTCGTGGCCCGCCCCGGCGATTTCCGCCAGGGAGGCGGCGGCGAAGTCAGGCGTTCCCATGAAGGCGAGGCGAAGGCTCATGTCTGTCTGTTTCGCTCTGTCTGGAGGATCTCCGAACAGATAGCCGCGCGCGCAGGATTTGGCCACCGGATGGCGCCTTGCCGCTTTGCGCCACCGCAACGCGTCTGAAATTCTGTTTTTATCATGTTGTGACCTTGGCCCGCTTTTGCCAAAATCCGCCGACTCAACACAGGGGGAAGTTCAATGTTGCTAATTCGATCCGCTATCGCCGCCTCAGTCATCGCAGCGGCGCCCGGCGCATCTCTCGCCTTGAATGACAGTAACCACACCGCCGCCCAGCCTGCAGGCGCGGTCTCTTCATTTGAAGTGCTGCAAAACGGCGCGCCCAAGAATCTGACTGCTGCACAGAGCCAGCCTGATTTTTCTCTGCCTCCGGCTTTCGGGTCGGTGTCCCTGCGCGCAGGCTTCACACCCGATCCGTACTCGGTGGAAATCCTGGTAGGCGGTGAGATCTCGGCCAGCAGCGCTTTGTCGGGTCAAAATATCGGACAGGCTGGCGACCGGCGGTGCCGGGGCAATATCGCCGAGGCGCCCGATTTCCGTCTGCAATACGAAGCGGGCAGCCTGTTTCCCTTGATCGTCCGGGTCGAGGCCGGTTTTGACACCACTTTGGTGGTGAATGGCCCAGATGGCACCTGGTATTGCGACGATGATAGCGGCCGGGGGCTCCAGGCCGCGCTGGAATGGGATAATCCGCAGTCTGGACAGTATGACATCTGGGTCGGCGCATTCTCTTCGAGCCGCAATTATGAGCCCGCCGTTCTGGAGATTTCAGAGATCTCAAGCAGCGGCGGATCCGGCCGCGGATCGGGCGACGGCGGCAACACTCTGGACTTCAGCCAGCCGGCCTTGAACGGCGTCATTTCGCTGTCTTCGGGCTTCACCCCGGACCCGCGCACGGTGCCGGTCAGCGCCCGCAGCCAGGTCTCCATCTCCAACGCCATGTCCAGCGTCAATGTGGCCAGAACCGGCGACGGGCGCTGCCGCGGCCATACCGGCCGGGCGCCTGACGTGTCGGTGAATTACTCGGCGGGCAATGTGTTCCCGCTGGTGGTGCGCGCGCTGGCCAGCTTCGACACCACGCTGGTGGTCAATGATCCCAATGGCGGCTGGCATTGCGACGATGATAGCGGTGAGGGCGTGCAGGCGCAGCTGGTGTTCGAACGGCCGGCGTCGGGCCGCTACGACATCTGGTTCGGCTCCTTCTCCTCAAACCGGGACGGACAGCAGGGCCGGATCGAGATTTCCGAACTCGACTAGTCCAGACCGGCGGTCACCGCCGTCGCGATTGCCCATATTCGGGCCAGCCGGGCCGGGCGCAGAAATTTGCGCCCGGCCCGATGCGTCTTGACGCGGGCGCCGCCACACGGCCAAGTGACCTCCTCATGTCTCGGGGAGGGGCTTAAACGTGATTCACCTGATCGCTTTGACCGGCGCGGCCGCTTTGCTCATGGCTGCAGCCCAGGACGCGCCCGATCCGGACGCTACGCCTCAAAACGCCCCGGTTTCGACCTATGAGGACCCGGTTTCGACTTATGAAGACCCGGTTTCGTCACATCAAGCGGGGTTTGAGACACCCGATTCCAGCCTCAATCCCCGCCTTACTCCGCTGGTCTGTCCCTTCAAGGGCGAGATCGAGTATGAGCCCGGCGAGATCAGCTGCGGCGTTATCACCGTCCCTGAAAATCGCGAGCGGGCTGGTACGCGCTTGATTCAGCTGCACTATGTGCGCATCGCCCCGACCGGCGAGGACGAGGCAGAGCATCGCGAGGACCCGGTCATCTATCTCACCGGCGGACCCGGCGTGGGCGTGGACGCCTATGTGGGCCGCCTCAAGGACCACCCCATCGCCGAGACCCGCCCGCTCTACATACTGGAACAGCGCGGCATTGGCGCCAGCACGTCTTTCTGTCCTCAATTCAATGCGATAGACCCCGGCCTTAGCGCGGCGCGCGATCTTGATGAAATGTCGATCGCCGGCGCCGAGCGCACCGCGCTGTGCTTCCGCGAGGCGTCTGAACAGGGGATAGACCTCACCGGCTACAACACGGTGGAAAACGCTCGAGACGTGCGCGCCCTGCGCGAGGCGCTGGGTTACGAGCAGTGGAATGTCTGGGGGATTTCATACGGTTCGCATCTCGGCCAGATGCTGCTCACTCAGGACCCGGACGGCGTGCGCGCCCTGGTGCTGGACGCGATTGTTCCCAACGATCTCGCCGGACTGTTTGATTTATCTCAGATTTTCGACACGCTGGTGGCGAACTTCACCGGCGATTGCTCCGGCGCGAAGGCCTGCCGCGATCTCGAAGCGCGCCTGTTCGCCGCCATGGAGAGCCTGAGGGATAACCCGGTCTTCCTGCCTGCCGCAGATATCGAAACCACGCCCGGCGGTGAGGTATGGCTGCCGCCAGCCCTGCTCGCCTATATCCCGTTCTCGCTCGCCTATGACGAACCCACCTACCCCTTCATCCCGGCTGTGATGTCCAACCTCGCCGACGCCCTCACACGGCGAGACCCTGTGGTTCTCGAAGGACTTGCGGTCGCCTTGTCCGGCGGCATGGGGCCGGGCGGCGGCTTCAGCATGTCGCCGGGCATGTCGGCTGCAGTGCAGTGCAATGACGGCTATGTCCAGGGCGAGCTCGCCGCTGCAGAGGCCAGCGCCGGCAGCCGCTGGCAGGGTCTGGTGGTGTCGATTCCCGGCTCCCGGAGGGCCGTGCAAGTGTGTGAAGAGGCAGGGCTATTCCCGCGCCCGCGCGAGCAGTATGCGCTTGTCCAGAGCGATGTGCCGACCCTGATCATCAACGGCGCGTGGGATCCGATCACCCCGCCCTCGCTGGCGGTTTACATCCATGAGGGCATGCCCGGCTCACGCTATGTGGAGGCGCCCTATGCGGGCCACGGGCCGACGCGTTCCATGCCCGAATGCGGCGCCCAGGTGATGCGCGATTTCTTTGATTCCAGAGATCTGGACGGCCTGGACGTCAGCTGCATGGAAGAGGGCGCCGGCGCGCCGCAATACGAGGACCTGGTGTGGAGCACGGGAGTCTACCGCGCCCTGGCGCTCTCCCCCGACGCCCCGCAAGCCTTCATCGTCCCGATGCTCTGGGCGGGGATTTGCGTCCTCATTCTGGGCCTCGGGATCTTCATTCTGCCCCTCTCTGTCCTCGCCCGTATCATCGACCGGCGCCCCGCCGCCGAGCTGGCCGCCCTCACCGGCGGCGCCCGCCTCACCGCCTGGCTCGCCGGGGTCCGCGGGCTTACGGGCCTCGCCCTGATCGGCGCCGGCGCCGCGCGCCTGATGGAGGATGCCGACGCGGCGATCATCGCTGGCCTTGCCGCCCCGGCCGGCATCGGGACCTGGCTGATGCTGCTCACAGGCGTGCTGGGTCTCGTCAGTCTCGTCCTGCTGGCGCGCACGCTGGCGTCGGGCGAGCGGGTGCGGTTCGGCACGCTGGCCGGTATCACCCTGATGGGCCTCAGCGCTGCGGCGCTTACCACCTTCGCCTTCGTCTGGGATATCGGGCCGTTCTAGGCGCGGCCCAGGCGTCCTATTCAGGCCGGTTGAGCGCCCAGTCATAGGCATGGCGCACAATGCGCGGATTGGCCCTGATCGCCTGCGCCAGCTCCGGCTCGGCGTAGGCGAGAAGGTGCGCGATCACCCCTGCATCGTCGCCGCCAAAATCCTCCTGATACCATTTGTAGATCCGTGAAATGACAAGGCCCCCATTGGTGACCGTGACCCCGCGCGGATGGTTCACATAGGCGCGCGCCGCAGCGTCCAGGTCTTCATCCAGAGTATGCGCCCGCCAGGCCCGGGCGCGGATATTCGGGCAGCCGATGGACGCGCAGTTGACCGCGTAATGGACCAGCGCCGCCTCAAATTGCGGCCGCATGATCGCGTGCTCGATATCGTCCAGGGACAGCGCCCGCCCTTCCACGGTTACGCGTTCGGCGCCCCAGGGGCCGATGGAGAACAGGCCGGGGCGGATCTGCATGATGGAGCGCGACGGGTTCTCCTCCACGATCAGACGCACGGTCACGGCGTTGTACAGATTGGCCCAGAGCGCGAATTGTTCATCCGGCGCCAGCATGCTGACCGGCGCCGCCTCCAGCGCGGCGATATAGGCGTCCAACGCGGCGCGATCAGCAGCGTCATCACGCAGCCGGTCATAATCAACCCGGTCCACACCGTCTGATCCTTCAATGACATAGGCGGACAACAGCCGGTCCCACACCGCGTGCGGATCATCGTCAGCTGCGAGAGCTGGCGGCGTGAGGCAGACCGCCAACAGGGTCGCGATCAGGGCGAGGGCTCGATAGGCCATGAAGGGTCTCCGTTTGCGCTAGACATCAATTAATCTAGGGCCTCGGCGCCTCCAGACCTTGCCCTAACGCGCGAACTCGCCAGTTTGTGCAGCGCACTCACGCCCGCGTCAGCCGGAGGCATGGCCCTGTGACCACCGAACCCGACCGCATGATCATCCCGGCCCCGCACGGCGACATTGCGGCGCTCGCCTGGCCCGCGCCGGGGCAGCCGCGCCTGGTCGCCGCCCACGGCAATGGCTTCAACGCGATGAGCCTGAAGCCCATGCTGGGCGAGCTGGCAGGCCGGTTCGACATCATCGCCGTGGATATGCGCGGTCATGGGCGCACCACCCTGCCCGCCGATCCTGAGTCTCATCACGGCTGGGACATCTATGCCGACGATCTCGTGCATGTTCTGGCCGCGCTTGACCGCCCGGCTGATTTGCTCGCGGGCCATTCCATGGGCGCGGCGAGCCTCTTGCTGGCCGCGGGCAGGATAGACGCTCCGCCCCCGCTGGCGCTGGGCGAGCCGGTGGTGCTGCCGCCCGCAGTGTATCTCGCGGCGCACACGCCGCTCTGGCCGCTGTTTCGCGCCCGCATCGGCATGGGTGATCGGGCGCGCCGCCGCGCAAATGGCTGGCCGGAGCGCGCAGAAGTTCTGGCGCGTTACCGCGACAAGCCAGCCTTCGCCAGCTGGGCGCCCGGCGTGCTGGAGGCCTATCTCGAGGACGGCCTGATCAAGGGACCGGACGGCTGGCGCCTCGCCTGCGACCCGGCCTGGGAAGGCGCCAACTTTGAATCCTGCCGCCACAATCTGATGAGCGCGGCGGCGCGAGCGGGCGCGGCCATGCACATCCTGAAAGCCGGTCAGGGCTCCACCGTCATCAACGCGCGCGGGCTGGAGCGGCGCGGCGCCGCACTCAGCGTCATGGATGGGGTGAGCCATTTGGCGCCCATGGAAGCGCCGGACCGGGTCGCGCAGTGGGTAGCGGGCGTGTGGGAGCGCGCGGGGCTGGAGGCGGGCTGAGCGCAGCAGCGCTTGCCCCTCAATTCACCAATAGCGCGGAAAGGCTGGAGCGGGTGGACGGGATCGAACCGACATATTCAGCTTGGAAGGCTGACGTTCTACCATTGAACTACACCCGCGT
>JAIUMW010000133.1 GCA_022565365.1 Oceanicaulis sp. | reverse complement strand
CCTCCCCCCCATTCACTGGGGGAGTGGAGGCCTCTGGCTTTGCGTTTCTCGCGCCTCCGTCACGCAATGGCATTTCAGCAAAATCACCCCCCGCTCCAGCCTCCTCTCCCCTCTTTGAGGGGAGAGGGTGGGGTGAGGGGTGTGGCGCCGTGATATGAAGATCATCTCCCCAATTCACCCCTCATTCATCCCCGCCCCGCCAGCCTTCCCCCGTCCATCACGGCACGGGAGGCGGGGATGCTGATGGGCGGCCTCAACACGCTGGCGGCGCTGGCCCTGGCGTCGGCGAACGTTCAGGGACACGCCCACGAGCTCGGGGCGGACCTCGCCCCGGACTGCACCTTCAACGGCCAGGCGCTGCAGGGCCGGGTGAAAGTGGTGACGAGCTTTCCCGATATCCGCGTCCAGATGGTCACCAGCTTCCCGGACCTGCGCGTGCAATGGGTGGACAGCTTCCCCGACCGGTGCGGCCGCTGGCGCGAGGTGGACAGCTTCCCCGACTTCACCCTCCAGTACGTGACAAGCTTCCCTGATCTGCGGGTGCAGGCGGTGGAGAGTTTTCCGGGGTTGAGGTGATGGGGGGGCGGTGACTGGCTTTGCAAACGTTTGCGAGCGCTAGGGCGGCATCAAACGCTTTACTAGCGCCATTCGGTTTGTTGAAAGATTCCTGGATCGTCGCAGGCATGCAAGGAACGCTTGTTCCGGTTCATCACAGGGCTCCGGATCGGCCACGCTCACAGCAGGTTCAGCTGCTCATCCAAATTCGTCAGACCGTAGAGTTCGCGGACCTGCGCCCTGAAAATATTCGCCCCTCCATAGCTAGGGTGCCGGAGCTGATGCACAGGCGCGTCGCTATCCAGAGACATGAGGGCGGAGACGGCGTCGTTGCCTATTCCAACAAGATGCGCTGGCCGGAGCTCGGACAATAGCGCCTTCAGAATTTGAAGGCCGACTGCTCGCTCGCTTCTTGTGTGGGGACGGTTCGAAAGCTCATTTTCAGGCAGGTGCGGATGAAACGGGAAAACGTTCCACAGAAAAATTCGGGCATCGATCCTGGAAAGCTCGCCCCAAATCACGCTCGCCGTCACCTCTGAGGTTCCAAAGTCCGTTGTTGGTGGTTCGGCACTCAGTCCCCACCGGCCCAAATGCCGATGATAATGAGCGTCATCTGTCAGCGCCAAGCCAGTTCGCCGCCCGCCGCGATGCCCGAGATCTCGGCCCACCCACAGCGCATCACAGCCATCCTGAGCCGCACTCAAAATGCGCTTGAGATTGCTAGTGCGAATGTCCGGCGCGTTTTTCACATCGTGTTCGCAGCAGATATCCCGGTACGGGTTGAAAACGGACCGATTTTCATAACCGACAATTGCGTTGACCAGCATTTCTGACGCGTTTGTCATCGTACAGCTGGGTCCCGGCGTTGCTTTTTGCGTGACAGGCATCACAAATCGCCTGATTCTTAACTTGGATTAAACCCGCTAAGCGTCCGATCTAACATGATCGAGCTGGGATTGGAGCCTGAAATGGCAAACACCATGTTTGATGTTGTGCGATCTGCCCCGCTTCCTAACGTGGATGATCTGCTGGAGCTTCAGCGCGAGCAGGTTCAGCACGATGAACAATTCCACAAGGAAATTGTCCGCCTCAGCGCTGCTGAGCGGATCAAGCACATTGTGCTTCATCTCGCCAAGTATCATTGCCATCTTCAGCTGAACTGGGGCGATGAAGCAGCGCGCAATCGCGTGATCACCGACTCGTTGATCATGTGCCTGTCAGGGCTGAGCATGCTCAATCGGCATGTCGCAGACACATGGGCGCAACTTACGGACGAGGATATCGCTTTGCTCGACCGTGCCTCTTCGGGCAAGGACGATGTGGCCTTCAACCGTGCCTATGCAAAATTCTTGGTTTCTGGTGCCGCGGCCGCGGAAAAGCTGGATCACATCGAAAGCCATGACTATCGCGGTGCATTTGTTCTTTGCTTTTCCGGCGTTAGCAATCTGTGCCACACCTATTTAAAGAACACCGTGAATTTGAATCCTAGCCTAACAGTTCGCGAGAGACTTCTAGAAGTAAAGAAAAAAAGCATATTTTTCGGGAATTAAAAATGTTCTGGTCAGGTCATACATGGGCGCATCGCGGGCACGAAATACTAGGCGATAAATTCAACGTTAATAGAATTGATTGTGCTGCTTATAAACTATCTGTCGGCGATCATTACTATATTACCCCAAATGGGGAATCAGGAAATAAAGTTGCCTACATCGAAAAGCTATCATCAATCGAACCTTATGATGATAAATCGCCATGGTTACGTTTATCAAAGAGGCAATCCCTTGTAATTCCTGCAGGACAGTTTGCGTTCTTGATAACAGAGGAAGCCATACAGATTCCAGATGAATGTCTTGGCTTTATATCTCTAAAAACAGGAGCTAAATTTCAAGGCTTAATAAACATATCAGGATTTCATGTGGACCCCGGTTACCAAGGAAAAATAATATATGCGGTGTATAATGCTGGCCCGAACAATATAAGCGTTTCTAGGAGAGACCATATATTTTCACTTTGGCTCTCAGATCTTAGAGACGCAAAAAACAATGATTATTCATTTGAAAATCCAGGTTGGAACAAAATACCCTCAGAAATTGTAAATAAGGTTTCAGCGCCAATCTCATCAATACAATATTATATAGATAGAATTAAAAACTTAGAAAAAACAGTCCAGCTACATCAGACCATTGCTACGGCCATCGTCACAATAGTAGGCTTAATAGCTACAATCGCCACACTATATTTTACAATATTCAGTGACGGAGCCGCCAGCTAACCCTGTATCGATCCTAACCCCCCCTAAGCCTCCACCTTCGCCGGCACGTTGGACGCAGCCGGGCGCTTCAGCAGTACGCGCAGGAGATTGCCCAGCGTTTTGGGCAGGTCCTTGCGGGGGACGACCTTGTCCACCATGCCTTTGGCCAGCAGGTATTCGGAGCGCTGGAAGCCTTCGGGGAGTTTTTCGCGGATGGTTTGTTCGATCACGCGCTGGCCGGCGAAGCCGATGAGGGCGCCGGGTTCGGCGATGTGGACATCGCCCAGCATGGCGTAGCTGGCCGTGACGCCGCCCGTGGTGGGGTCGGTGAGGACGACGATATAGGGCAGGCGCGCGTCCTTGAGCATTTCCACGCCCAGCGTGGTGCGCGGCATCTGCATCAGCGACAGGCAGCCCTCCTGCATGCGCGCGCCGCCCGCCGCCGTGAACACCACAAGCGGCGTGCGCCGGGCGACCGCCGTTTCGCAGGCGCGGATGAAGGCCTCGCCCGCGCCCATGCCCAGCGAGCCGCCCATGAAGGAGAAGTCCTGCACCAGCACGGTGGTTTCCACGCCGCGGATCGAGCCGACGCCGATGGCCATGGCGTCGTCGCGGCCGGTCTTCTTGCGCGCGGCGGTCAGGCGGCTGGTATAGGGCTTGTCATCGCGGAATTTGAGCGGGTCGCGGACCACGTCGGGCAGGGCGATATCGGCCCAGGCGCCGTCAAACGTGTATTTGAAGCGCAGGGCCGGGCCGATGCGCATGTGATGGCCGGCGGGCGTGACGTGGAGACCCGCTTCCAGATCCTTGGTGAACACCATCTCGCCCGAGAGCGGGCATTTCACCCAGAGATTTTCGGGCGTGTCGCGCTTGTCGAACATTTTCTGGACGCCCGGCGGGGTCAGTCTCTGCAGCCAGCTCATCAATGCCTCGCTCTTGTCTGATCCTGATGCGGAGCGCCGTGACAGCGCGGCCGCTTGGGGCGTTTATCGGTCTATGCGCGCGCCTGATGCGTGGCGTCCGCCAGTTCGCGCGCGATGGTCAGCGCCGCGTCAGCCCCGTGCGTCTCCAGCGCCTCGACAATGGCCGATCCGACCACCACGGCGTCGGCGACTTTCGCGATCTCCGCAGCGCGCCCCGGTGTTTTTACGCCAAAACCCACCGCCACGGGAAGCCCGCTGGCCGCACGCACCCGCGCCACGGCGCCGGCGATGTCGGACGTGGCGCCCGATCCGGCGCCCGTGACGCCCGTGGTGGAGACGTAATAGACAAAGCCTGAACAGTGCGCCGCCACCTGGGGCAGGCGCGCATCATCGGTGGTGGGGGCGGCCAGGCGCACAAAGGCGAGCCCGCCCGCCTCCAGCGCCGTGCGCAGGGGCGCATCCTCTTCAGGCGGGATATCCACGCAGATCACCCCGTCGGCCCCGGCCTGCGCAGCGGCCAGCGCAAACGCCTCATACCCCATGGCGTGCAACGGGTTGGCGTAACCCATCAGGATCACCGGCGTGTCCGGATGGGTGGCGCGAAAGCGCGCGGTGAGGTCCAGCACGCCGGCCAGCGTCATCCCGCCGGCCAGCGCCCGGATCGCCGCGCGCTGGATCACCGGGCCGTCGGCCATGGGATCGGTGAACGGCACGCCCAGCTCCAGAATGTCCGCCCCCGCATCGGCGAGGCCCCGCATCATGGACAGCGTGGTCTCCACGTCCGGATCGCCCGCCATCACATAGGCGACAAACCCGGCACGGCCTTGCGCCCGCAACCCCTCAAACACCGCCGCCAGCCGCGTCATCCAAACCCCTTCCGGTCGTGCCTGCAAACCCCGCAACGCTCTGCGCGCGAGAGCGGCCAGCTTCACGATGAGCGGGGGCGGGTCAAGCGGGGGGATGCAGGGGGATGGACAATGCGCGGCGGTCGTCGTCAGATCGCGAACTTGAGATTCTGACGGATGGGGGCTGTGGCGAAAGTCGTTCTCACTTGTTCGACAATCGGGCTTGTCAGCGGCGAGAGGCGGTGATCGGGTGCGCCAGACTGCCGGCCGCCCGGTCCATAGAGAACGAGGAGGCGAACACCCGCATGCTCCACCCCTTCAAGGATCTGGATGATCTTTACGAGACGGGCCTGCATCTGGCGCAAATGCCGGATGCAAAGCGCCGCCGCGCCCGCTTCTACCACCTGATGCAACTCTTCGCCCTAACCGGCGGTCTCGACGGCGAAACGATCGAGGCGGGATGTTTTCGCGGCCTGTCCTCCTTTCTGCTTTGCCACATGACCCGCCGGCTCGACCCCGCCTTCCGCGGTCAGACGCACACTGTGGTGGATTCGTTTGAGGGACTGAGCGCGCCGGTCGCCGCCGACAAAACCGGGCGCGAGGCGGAGGGGCGGTTCTCGAACACTTCGCCGGAACATGTGCGGCGGACGCTCGCGGAGTTCCCCGACGTGATGCTGCACAAGGGATGGATACCTGAGGTGCTTCAGGGTCTCCCGGAAAAGCGGTACCGCTTTGCCCATGTCGATGTCGATCTTTACACCCCGACGCTGCATTGTCTGGCCTATTTCTATGACCGCCTGACGCCCGGAGGCATGATTGTCGTCGACGATTTCGGCCCTTGGCCCGATGGCGGCCGCTACCCCGGCTGCACAACTGCAGTGATGGAGTTTTGCGCAGAGCGCGGCCTTCACTTTGCGGCGCTGAACACCGGAAATGCCGTCATCATACGGCACGACGGGCTCTGACCGAGGGCCGTGGAGCGCAGCGAGATGTGCGTCTCCATCCCCATGTTCGGCATGATCGGAAGTCTCAATCTCGGCGCCAGCTCAGGCATCGTCCTCTACGAGGTGACAAGCAGAGGCGCGCCTGCCAGAGCCGCTTCGCCAAACGCCACCAACGCGGCGAACGCGCAGAAGGGGTAGGGGGGCGCAGGGGATGGACAATGCGGCGCAGCCGCCGTCAGATTGCGAACTTAAGATTCTGACGGATGGGGGCCGTGGCGAAAGTCGTTCTCACTCAACGCGCTGATAGCGGTTATGATGATGTGACAGGGGAGCTGTATCACTTCCCTTCACAATATCTACAGGCCGCCCAAGAGGCTGTTGGGGATGGGTGCTTATTCTATGAGCCCCGCCGAGGCTCGGGGCGGCTGGCCTACTGGGCTTCGGCCCGAATTGCTCGGGTCTATCCGGACCCCTCAAAGCCAGATCATTTCTATGCCGAAATCGACGAGTTTTTGCCCTTTCCCGAACCGGTGCCGTTTAAGCGCAGCGACGGCTCTTTTTGGGAAGCTAAGCTCGGGCGACCTGATGGGCAGCCCAGCCGAGGCGCGATGGGATGGTCTATTCGCCGAATTCCAGATGTTGAGTTCGAGCTCATCCTCAAAGCCGGATACGCGCAGGTGCTCGCGCCTGCGGAGCAAGCTGATGCGGCGACGGCCGCGTTTGAAGTGGCGGAAGACCAACTGGAATTCGAGCGGCCAGTTTTCGAGCAAATTTCGCAGCGCTGGTTCCGCGACCGTGCTTTCTCAGCACAGGTTCGCTCCGCGTACGATTCGCGCTGCGCCGTCACCGGCTTGAAAATCATCAATGGCGGCGGACGCGCTGAGATGGAGGCGGCGCATATCAAGCCAGTTGCTGAAAAAGGACCGGACTCCGTGCGAAATGGACTCGCTCTGTCGCGAACTGTCCATTGGATGTTTGATCGCGGCTTGATCAGCGTGGATGACGATTTCAAGCTGCTCACCGCCAAGCCGCTCTTGCCTGAAGGCGTTGATCGGCTTTTCAATCCGAGCGGTGAGATTTGGGTGCCGCCGGACGCCCGCGCGCAGCCCAATCCAGCCTTCTTGAAATGGCACCGCGACCATCGCTTCAATGGATAGCGCTATGAGCAGACCCCAAACGTTCGCAGCTTGGCGTGACCAAGCGGAGGCCTGCTTGATGGCGCAGTATTGCATCGATTTGAACGATGCAGGGTTCGATGACGACCGCCTGCGTCAGGAATTCGCGCTTTCAGCTGATCCGGCTGAGTTCGTCGATTATGTCGCCCAGAAATTTGATCTGACGTCGCGACACTCCTTCCTCGCCCCCTAATCCTGATCCATCTTCAGCGCCGCGATGAACGCTTCCTGCGGGATTTCCACATTGCCGTACTGGCGCATTTTCTTTTTGCCGGCTTTTTGTTTGTCCAGCAGTTTGCGTTTGCGGCTGGCGTCGCCGCCATAGCATTTGGCGGTTACGTCCTTGCGCAGGGCGGCGATGGTTTCGCGGGCGATCACGCGGCCGCCAATGGCGGCCTGGATCGGGATTTTGAACTGGTGGCGCGGGATCAGGTCTTTCAGGCGCTCGCACATGCCGCGGCCGCGCATGTCGGCGCGGGTGCGGTGGACGATCATGGACAGGGCGTCCACCGGCTCTTCATTGACCAGCACCGACATGCGCACCAGATCGCCCTCGCGGTGCTCGATGAACTGATAGTCGAAGCTGGCATAGCCCTTGGTCACCGATTTCAGCCGGTCATAGAAATCGAACACCACCTCGTTGAGGGGCAGTTCATAGACCAGCATGGCGCGGCTGCCGGCGTAAGTGAGGTCCTTCTGGATGCCGCGCCGGTCCTCGCACAGTTTCAGAACGCCGCCCAGATACTCGTCGGGCACCAATATGGTCGCCTTGATCCAGGGCTCTGAAATGGTCTCGATCTTCACCACCTCGGGCATGTCGGCGGGGGTGTGGAGATCGAGCACTGTGCCGTCGGTCAGCTTCATCTTGTAGATCACCGAGGGCGCGGTTGTGATCAGGTCGACATTGTATTCACGCTCCAGCCGCTCGCGGATGACCTCGAGATGCAGGAGCCCCAGGAAGCCGCAACGGAAGCCGAAGCCCAGCGCGGCCGAGGATTCCATTTCATAGCTGAACGAGGCGTCATTGAGCGCCAGGCGCTCCACCGCGTCGCGCAGATCGTCAAACTCGGCTGAATCCACCGGGAACAGGCCGCAGAACACCACCGGCACGGCGGGTTTGAAGCCCGGCAGGGCGGACGCTGTGGGGAGTTTTTCCTCGGTGATGGTGTCGCCCACGCGCGCATCGCGCACCTGTTTGATCGAGGCGTTGAGGAAGCCGATCTCGCCCGGCCCCAGCGCCGCGACGACCTCCTTGGCCGGGCGGAACACGCCCACCCCGTCCACGCCATAGCTGGCGCCCGCGCCCATCAGGCGTACGCGCATGCCTTTTTTCAGCGTGCCTTCCATGATGCGCACCAGGCAGATCACGCCCAGATACGGATCATACCAGCTGTCCACGAGGAGCGCTTTGAGCGGCGCATTGGGATCGCCGGCCTTGGGGGCGGGCAGGCGGGTGACGATGGCTTCGAGCACCGTATCGATCCCCAGCCCCGTCTTGGCGGAGATTTCCAGCGCGTCATGGGCCTCGATGCCGATCACGTCCTCGATCTGCTCGCGCACCCGGTCAGGATCGGCGGCGGGCAGGTCGATCTTGTTGAGCACCGGCACGATTTCCAGATTCACATCGATGGCCTGATACACATTGGCCAGCGTCTGGGCCTCGACGCCCTGCGCCGCGTCCACCACCAAGAGCGCGCCCTCGCAGGCGTAGAGCGAGCGCGAGACCTCGTAGGCGAAGTCGACATGGCCGGGCGTGTCGATCAGGTTGAGCACATAGGTCTTGCCGTCCTTGGCCGGGTATTCCAGGCGCACGGTCTGGGCCTTGATGGTGAT
>JAIUMW010000132.1 GCA_022565365.1 Oceanicaulis sp. | reverse complement strand
GGGGGTGGGGCGGGGGGGGTGGCATTGAGTTTCACCGTTCGGGACGTCACCCGTCACCGCCTCAAACCCCACCCCAGCCCTACCCTCCAGGGGAGGGGGTCTAAGGCCAGACTGCGATTGCCCTGCTTGAAACATGAAAAGGCAAAGCCCCATGACCGCCCCCATCGAGCTGCATTACTGGCCCACGCCCAATGGCTGGAAGATCACCATCGCGCTGGAGGAAATGGGCCTGCCCTATGAGCTCAAACCGGTGAATATCGGCGCAGGCGAACAATTCCGGCCCGAATTTCTGGCCATCAGCCCCAATAACCGCATGCCCGCCATCATCGATCCTGACGGTCCGGACGGCGAGCCGGTGAGCGTGTTTGAAAGCGGCGCGATCCTGCAATATCTCGCCCGCAAGACCGAACTGTTCTACGGCGACACGCCGCGCCAGCGCATCGAGGTGGATGAGTGGCTGTTCTGGCAGATGGGCGGTCTCGGCCCCATGGCCGGGCAGGCCCATCACTTCCGCGGCTACGCGCCCAAGATCGAACCCGACCTCTCCAAGCTGGAATACGGCAAGACGCGCTACACCAACGAGGTGAACCGGCTTTATGGCGTGATGGACCGGCGTTTGTCGGACCGTGAGTATCTGGCCGGGCCGTACTCCATCGCCGATATGGCGTCCTGGCCGTGGATCCTGCCCGAGGGCCAGGGGCAAACGCTGGATGAGTTTCCCCATCTCAAGGCCTGGCATGAGCGCGTGGGCGAACGCCCGGCGGTTCAGAAGGGCCGCGCGGCGGGCAAGGCGATGCGCGCCTCGCTCGCCGATGACAGCGAGGAGATGAAGAAGGCGCGCGACGTCCTCTTCGGTCAGCGCGCCCGTCCCTGATTGCCGCCCCCCGCCCGGTCCGTCTAAAGTCATCGCGAGGGTGGATGGAAGCGGGGGCTTCATCAGAACATGGACGCAGGCCGCTATAGCTGGCGTTACGGCGCGCGCGATCCATGGCTCGCGCCCTGGCCGCGCACGGCGCTGTATCTGATCTGGCGCGCTCTCATCGCCAGCGTGCGCCCGGTGCTGTTCATGGCGCTGGCGGCGGCGTCGATTGCGCTCGGATTTCTGGCGCTGCATGAGCCAGGCGCGGGACCGTCGCCCTCGCACAGCGCCGAGACGGCCGTCCCGGGCGGCAGCGGCGCTAGCTATGACAGGCGGTTGAGGGCGGCGATTCCCGCAAACATCGCTGCGCGCACTTTGTGGGAGACTGAAATCGCCAGGGCGCTCGACGCCGGCCCCTGGCGCACGCCGGACCTGGCGCTGGCTGAAAGCCTGGCGCTGGCGCTGCCTGCAATCGAAGGCGAGGACGCGCTGGCGTTCTCCATCCTGACGGAAAACCGCAGCGCCGCCCATGTAGAGGCCGAGCTGCGCGCCCGGCCGGTCTGGGTGCGCGATCAGCGCCTTCAGGCGGCTCTCGACGCGCGGCTCTCCGAAGGGGCGGGGCTGGAGCCGCCTTGGCTGATTTTCGCCCGCCCGGAGCTGGTCAGCCGTCTTGAGCGCGCGCGCACCCTCTACGGTCCGGCGCGTGACGCCGCCGAGGCCGGGTTCGCCGCGCCGCGCGGCGCCGCGATTCATTTGCCAGCCCTGGCCGGCTGGCGCGGCGAGAGCGCTGTGACGCTGTTCGGGGATGCGCGTGATCTGGCCATCCATGGCTGCGCCGCCGCCCTGGCGGCGGGTCACCGCATCGCGGCCTGCGCCGGTGTGCCTGCGGGTTCGCCCGATCCTGTTCTGACGGGCCTTTTGTTGTTCGCTGCGTCAGTCCCGGGCGAGGGCGGTGCGGGCCGGCGCCTCGCCGCGGCCGCCTATGCATCGGGCCATCTGGACCGGGAGTTGGCGCAGCGTCTGGCCCTGGGCCCGGACCCGGCGCTCGGACGTGAGGCCCTGATGGCCTCTTTGACGCCGCTGCTGGTGGAGGCGGGGTCTGTGAAACGGGAACCTTGGCGGTATCGCGCGGGCGCTGAAGGCGCCGCCAGCGAATACGCCCGTGCTGCCCGGATCGACCTGCCTCAATACCAGAGCGTGATTGACGCCTTGAGTGCCGTGCGCCGCAGCGATGGCGCGATGGCCGCCCTGCGCACCGCGTCCTGGATCGCCGAGCCTGAGGACGCAGCGCGGCTGATCCGGCTTGCCGAGGCGCGGTCCGGACGCTTGCTGGCGTTCGATGTTCTGGCCGGCGCGCAGATGCTGGACGCCGCTGGCGACCCTGAGCTCGACCGGCGCACGCCGCAGACGCCCCGGCGTGCGATCCTGATCGTGATGGCGCTTGTGCCCGGCGCTCTGGCGCTGGCCATGGTGGCGGCGGCCCTGAACGGGGCGGCGAAAGGCCGCCGGCAAAGGCGTCCCGGGGCGCTGACACGCCTCGATGCGGCGATAAGCGTGTTAATTCTCGGCAGGAATTCCTAACGGAAATAAAGCCTTAATTCGCGTTATTCCTGATTCGCCTTAACCCTGCGCTTACCGTCAGCGCGCATCATCCTGCTCGTACGACCGGCTCCGAAGAGGCTTGGCGTGCATGGTGGGATGACGGGCTGACACCGGAACACAACCGGGCTGCCCGTCCAGATGCAGGGAAGACGACAATGGCTTTTACCGATGTGGAAACCGCTCAGGCGCACGACGCGATCACCATGGATCCGACGGGCGAGGATCTGTGCAAGCTGGGCCTTCTCTACTCGACCGGCCAGTGCGGCGTGATCGACTATGTCGAAGCGCACAAATGGTTCAACCTGGCGGCCCTGATGGGCTCTCCGGCGGCCAAGCACTATCGCGCCGAGTTGGCGATGGAGATGGACACCGGCCAGATCGCCAACGCGCTGACGGCTGCGCGCGAATGGCTCGCCACGCGCCACTAGTCACCGGCTTCAGTCGCTGAACACCGCATTGGCCAGCGCGAACGCGAACGCGCTGTCGATGGGCAGGATGTTGCGCACGTACAGCTCGATGAAGTCGTTGACTTCGGCGATGCCGCGGCGGGGTGCAAATACGATGTCGAAGCGCGACAGCGGAACGGTGTCGGTGGGCTGACCCCGTTCGGCGCGGGCCAGATTGACGGTGCGCATCATCAGGCCGCCATTGGCCGAGCGGCGCAGCACGACGATCTCGCTGCGGCGGGCCCGGATGGTCAGGCCACCCGCCAGCACCGTCGCCTCCAGCACGCCAATGCGCTGGGAGGGCAGGTCGAACAGGCCGGGACTGGCCACTTCGCCGCCCACCAGAATGCGCTGCGATCCGAATTCTGTCGGGCGCACTTCCACGATCGGGTCGCGCAAGGTGCGCACATAGCGCTGCGCAATCAGATTGGCCGCTTCGGGCGCAGTGGACCCGGCGACCATGACCGAACCGGCCAGCGGCAGATTGGCGCGGCCGTCAGGGCCGATCAGATATTCGCCGGATAATTCCTGCGCGGTGTGGATCGTCACAGTCCCGGTGTCGCCCGGAAACACGCGATAGGGCGATGATCCGGCCTCCCAGGGCTCGAACCGCGCCGGTTCGAAACCGCCCGCATCCTGCGGGCGGCCGCGGCTGGCGCAGGCGGACAGAGTGAGCAGGGCGAGAGCGCCGGTCAGCGCGCCGCGCCGCGATACATCTGTCATCTCAAGGTCTCTCCGCTGAAATATGTGACGAAGCTTACGCTGGCGCGCTCCGGCTAAGGAAAAATTAAGCGCGTTGCAGCCACATGCGGACATGGGCAGTGACACGCGCGATCATGATGGACGCAGCGGCGGGGCGGGCGGGTCCCGGCGCGACCTGGATCTGTTTGATCTTATTGCCCTGCTCTGGGCTCAGAAAATCCTCGCGATTATCGTGGCGCTGCTGGTCTTCATCCCCATCGCCCTGTTCGCCATCACCAGCCTGAAGCCCAGCTATGAGGCGGTGTCGCGGCTGCTGGTGATTCAGGATGACAATGATCTGGCGCCGGGCGCGGCGGGTTCGGGCGGCGCCTTCACCCTTGATCAGGTGATGCAGTCCGAGGCCGAAATTCTCAATTCCGACGCTGTGCGCCGGCGCGCCATTGAGCAGCGCAGCGGGTCAGTCGGCCCCAGTGAGCTTAAACTTCTGCGCGATGGTTTCGGCGTAAGCCGTTCGCCCAGCGCCAGTCTCTTGACCGCTACATTCCGCCATTCCGATCCGGTCGTGGCCGCCAATACGCTCAACGCCATTATTGACGCCTATCTGGCCTACCGCATCGAGGTGCTGATCGGCGGCATCGAGGGCGGGGTGGAGGAGCGGCTGGCGCGGGCGGAAACGGTGTCGGCCATGGCCGAAGCCGATCTGCGCCGCTTCCTGGAAGAACACGGCATTTCCGATTTCGCCACCGAGCGGGCCGGGGTGCTGGCGCGCTTGTCCGATCTGGAAGTGAGGCGCATGACCGCTGACGCCGAGGCGGCGCAGGCCAGGGCGCTCGCGGCGGCTTTGGCGTCCCGGCTTGCCGGCATCTCCGATACGATTGAATTATATGTGGAAAACTCGGTGACAGGTCAGCTTCTGGACCTGCAGGTGCGCCGCGTGGATCTGCGCCAGCGCTATCAGGATGACGCCCCGCCGGTGCAGGCGGTGGAGCGCGAGATCGAGGCGCTGGAGCGCTTCATCCGCGCGGGCGGCGCCGATGGTCAGGGTCAGCGCCGCACCGGCGTCAATCCGGTGTGGCAGGACCTCGAATCAGCGCGCCTGCAACAGGAAGCCTTCAGCGCCGGGCAAAGCCAGCTCGCGGCCTCTCTGGCCCGGCAGATCACGCAGGCCCGCGCCGAGGCGGATCGTCTGCGGGCGCTGGGGCCCGAGCATGATCGGCTGCAGCGTGCAGCCCAGGCGCGCGCCGAGGCGGCGGGGCGTCTGTCCGCACAGGCCGCCGACGCCAGCGCCCGGCGCGCCCTGCCGCCCGGCGCGGCTGATTCGGTGCGCATCGTGGAGCGGGCCGAGCCGCCGTCAGAAGCGCGCTCCATGCGCAATATCGTGCTGGCGGCGGGGCTGATGCTGGCGTTCGCTGTGGGGGCCTTCGTTGGACTGGTGCGCGGCTATCTCATTGAAGTACGAGAGGTTCGCCCGGCGCCGCGTGCACCCCAGCCGCCACGGCGTGATCCGCCGCCCGCAGCGCGTCCGGCCGCGCCTGCGCCTGCTAACGCCCCGCCGCGCCTGCCGGTTTTGGCCCGGGTGTCGCGCCAGAATGTGTCAGCGGCTCGTTAACCAGTTCGACTCTAGGGTTAACGCTGTTTTTGAGGCGGGCGCATGACACTGGAACTGGAACTCGACGGGCTGGCACGGACGCTTGTCTCGCGCGGTATGCGCGGGACAGCGGTGATGCTTGTCCCTGTCACGCCGGGCGCTGGCGCGTCCTTCATTTCGCGCGCGCTGGCCGATCGCTGCGCCCGGCTCGCCGATGGCCCTGTCTGGCTTTACGATCTGGACTTTGCGCGCAACCCCCAGGCGGCGGGCGCGGTATTCAGCGCGGACGGCTATGACGCCGCCTTGCAGGGCGCACGCTTCTGGCGCTGCGACCCGGAAGGGGCAGGGCGTCTGGCGTTGCGCCGGCCCGATGACCAGCGGATCTACATCTCCCGTTTCGAGCGTGAGCCGGGATCGGTGCGCCGGGTCGAGTTCCGGTCCGCGCCGGAATACTGGGCCAAGGCGCGCCGCGCCTGCCGGCTCGCCATTCTTGATGCGCCGTCGGGCAGCCCCGCCATCACCGCCATGGCGCGTGATCTGGAGGGCGTGGTGCTGGTCGGTGACGCCAGCAGCACAAGGCGTTCGCAGGCCGACGCCATGGCCAGCCGGATCGAGGCGGCAGGCGGGCGGGTCCTGGGCGTGGTGGTCAACCGGGTGGATCTAAAGGCCGCGTCATGAGCGCTCTGGCGCAGGCCGCGCGCTGGCGCGAGGCTGCGCCGCGCCTCACCATCTGGCCGATGATCGAGGCCGGGCTCGCGCTCATTGCTTTGCTCCTCTACTCAAATGCGCGTCTGGCGCCGCTGCTGGCCGATCCCGCCAGACCCGATGACGCGGAAGCGCTGCGCCTGGTCTGGCCGCCGGTTTATGCCCTTACCCTTCTGCTGGTCGCCCTGTCGCCGGGGGCGGTGTGGGGTGTGGCGATGCGCTCCTGGCCTTTGATACTGCTGGGACTTCTGACCATGATCTCGGCGCTCTGGTCGATTGATCCGGAGGTGTCTGTCCGCCGGGGCCTCGGCGTGGTGATGACGCTGGTGTTCGGGCTGTGGCTGGCGGCGCGCTATGACTGGCGCGATCTTATCCGCCTGATAGCGCTGACCTTCTCCATCCTCGCCGTGGGCAGTTTGCTGGCCGGAGCGCTGGTTCCGGGCTTTGGCGTGATGCAGGAGGTCCATCCCGGCGCCTGGCGGGGATTATGGTGGGAGAAGAATACGCTGGGCGCCATGATGGCCTGGGGCGCGCTGGCGTTTCTGGCCGCGGCCTTCTGCGCGAAAAACCAAAGCGAGCGCTGGGTTTGGCTGGGCCTGCTCCCGCTGGCGCTGGCGCTGGTGGTGCTGGCCACATCGCGCACGGCCTTCCTCGCCACGGGGATAGCGGTGGGGGGACCGCTGGCCATCGCGCTGGTCCGTCAAGGGTTCGGTTTTGCCGCTGTAGGAGTTCTGGGACTGGTCTGTGGGGTCATCGGCGCGCTTTTCGTGGCCGTCATCGGCCCCGGCGTGGTTTTGGAGCTGCTGGGACGTGACGCCACCTTCACCGGACGCACCGATATCTGGATCGCGCTGACCGACGCCATCGCCCAGCGCCCCTGGACGGGGTTTGGCTATGGCGCGTTCTGGGAGGTGGATGACGGGCCGGGTTACTGGGTGCGCCAGACCACCGCCTGGCCGGTGCCAACCGCTCACAATGCCTGGCTGGAGACGGCGCTGGCGCTGGGCATTCCGGGCACGCTGCTGGCGGGCTGGGTGTATCTGGCGGGGCTCGTTCGCAGCGCCGGGCGGCTCCTGCGCGGGGTGGAGGCCTATTGGGCGCTGCCGTTTCTGGCGGCCTGGGGCGTGATCAGCCTGTCGGAGAGCAATCTGTTGCAGCAGAACGGATTTGTCTGGCTGCTTCTGTCGGCGACGCGCGCCAAGCTGGCGATGGGCCGCGATCAGGTCTGACGCGCCGCTGCGCCGTAAAAGCGTGGCGCCGCGAAATCAAAGAACACCATCTTGCCCGCGCCCTGCACCAGCCGGTCGAGGCACGCCGCCGCCGGGACCGGCCCGGCGATGAGGGCGACAGGCAGGGCGAGGGTGAAGGCCACGGCCTGCACCGCGCCCACCGCGACCCACGCGGCCAGCGCCCCAAAACGCTTTGATTTCAGCGCGGTCTGGCTGGGCCCCTGGCCATAGGCGAAGCTGCGCCGGGCCGCGTGGCCAAGCGTGGCGCGCGACGCCTCCACATGTTCAGTCACCTGCGCGCCGGGCGCCCAAGCGAAGCGTATGCCGGCCTCGGCCAGCGCGGTGAACAGGATATCATCCTCGCCGCCCGTCTCGTTGGCGGCGGCGTCGAAGACGGGTTCGGGCAGGGCGCAGCGCTGGCGGTCGATCAGGCTGTTGCCGCAGCCATACGGCTTGGTGATCAGGCCTTCAGCGTGACCCGGCGCGCGCGAATAGAGCCGCGTCAGCCAGGCGGAGAGGACCGGCCCGGCCCCGTCAGCCAGTGCATGGACCGGACCGAATGTGACCCCGGCGCCGGATGTTTCATGCACCGCTTCAAGCGCGCTGAGCCAGTGGGCCGGCGCGCTTTCATCATCGTCTAGCTGGGCGATGCGCGGGGCGGTGGCCGCCGCGAACCCGGCATTGCGGGCGTTGGAGACGCCGGGCTGGGGCGCGTGTACATAAATCAGCGGGCAGGGCGCTGCGGCCTGCAACGCCTCGACCCGCGCGCGGGCGGAGCCGGCCGGGTCATTGTCCGACACGATGATCTCGTCCGGCGTGCGCGCCTGCTCAAACAGGCTGCGCAGGGCGCGCTCCAGACTGTCCGGGCGCCGGAATGTGGGTACGAGGACGGCGATGGGCGTCATGCGCGCGCCTCCACATGGTCCAGCGCCCGCGCCACGGGGCGCACGTCCAGCCCCTCACAGGCCTGGCAGATCGTCTCCAGAAAGCGCGGCGAGCAGCCCCATTCGCTGGGGCTGTTGCGCACATCATGGCCGTAGAAAATCAGCCAGCCGGGCTCGGCGCGGACATCGGCAATCGCGCGCAGCGCGCGGGCGAGGCCAAACTCCCCGCCATCCAGTGGCACGGCCTTGAGCAGGCCCCGGTCCACGCGGCCGCGATTGACGCCAGGCCGCACGCCGCGCAGGGCGCGGTACACGCCCAGAAGGCCGCGCTTGGACGCCGGAGTCGCCTCGCCATAGGGGAAAGCGAAGGTTTCAAAGGGCTGCGCGCCTTTGATGCGGGCATGGGTATCGCGATTGCGGGCGCATTCAGCCAGCGCGCCAGATTAGATCAGGCGTGAAAGATCAGAGTGAGCATACGTGTGACAGGCGATCTCGTTCCCGCGGGAGGAACGCTCAGAGCGATG
>JAIUMW010000131.1 GCA_022565365.1 Oceanicaulis sp. | reverse complement strand
TGTTCTGGACGGGCGCGTGTTGCGGCTGGCCAAGGGCGATGTCAACGCCGTCACCGATTATGGCGGCGATCCTCTGGCGGTGGCCAAGGCCTGGCGCGCGGCCGGGGCGGACTGGCTGCACCTGGTCGATCTGTCGGGCGCGCGTGACGGCGCCCGCCGCCAGACCGGCCTTGTCGCCGCCGTGGCGTCGGCAGGGCTGAAGATCCAGACCGGCGGGGGCGTGCGAACTGCGGAGGATGTAGAAGCGCTGCTAGACGCCGGGGCGTCGCGCGTGGTGGTGGGCAGCCTTGCGGTGAGCGAGCCGCAGACCGTGATCGGCTGGATCGCCCGTTTCGGCCCTGAGCGCATTGCCGCCGCCTTCGACGTGAAGATGGAGGGCGGGGCGGTGTATCCCACGCTGAAGGGCTGGACCGAGCGCGCCGAGCGCACCTTGCCCGAACTCCTCGCCGACTATCGCCGCGCTGGGCTCGCCCACGCGCTGGCCACCGATGTGGCGCGCGACGGCATGCTGTCAGGCCCCAACCCCGCGCTCTACACAGACCTGATCGCCGCGCGCCCCGATATCGCCTGGCAGGCCTCGGACGGCGTGTCCTCTTTGGACGATCTGCGCGCCCTCAAAATCGCGGGGCTCTCTGGCGCCATTATCGGGCGGGCGCTCTTTGAAGGCCGGTTCAGGCTGGAGGAGGCGCTGGCATGCTAGCGCGGCGCATCATTCCCTGCCTCGACGTCAAGTATGGCCGTGTGGTCAAGGGCGTGCGCTTCCGCGATCACGAGGATGTGGGCGATATCACCGGCCTCGCCGCGCGCTATGCGGCGGAGGGCGCAGATGAGCTCGTGTTTTACGACATCGCCGCCAGCCCGCAGGCGCGCACGGTGGAGCCGGAATGGGTGAGCCGCGTGGCGCGCGAGATCGACATTCCGTTCTGTGTGGCCGGTGGCATCCGCAGCGTCGATGATGCGCGCGCGCGGCTTTTTGCAGGCGCCGACAAGATTTCGGTCAACTCGCCGGCTCTGGAAAATCCCGGCCTGATCGATGTGCTGGCGCGCGAGTTTGGCAGCCAGTGCGTGGTCGTGGGGATCGACAGCCGCGAGATCAGCGGGACGTGGCGGGTCCACCGCAATACCGGCGATCCGGACAAGACGGTGAGCGAGGCGCGCGCCACGCTCGACTGGATCACAGAGGCGGTGGAGCGCGGGGCGGGCGAGATCGTCTTGAACTGCATGGATCAGGATGGCGTGCGCGAGGGCTATGACATCGCCCAGCTGGCTCAGGCGCGCGCGGTCTGCCCCGTGCCGCTGATCGCGTCTGGCGGGGCCGGGGCGCGCGAACATTTCGCCGATGTGTTTACCCGCGCCCGGGTGGATGGCGCGCTGGCCGCCAGCGTGTTCCACAAGGGCGTGATCGCCATCCCTGACCTTAAAGCCTGGCTGTCGGGCCAGGGCGTGGAGATACGGCCATGAGCCTTGATGTGGATTGGGAGAAGGGCGGCGGTCTCGCCCCAGCCATCGTGCAGGACGCTGATACCGGCGCGGTCCTGATGCTGGGCTATATGAACGCTGAAGCATTGTCCGCCACGCAGGAGAAGGGCCTCGTCACCTTCTGGTCGCGCTCGAAAAACCGCCTGTGGACCAAGGGCGAGACCAGCGGCGATGTGCTCCATCTCGTCTCGCTGGCCGCCGACTGCGACCGCGACGCCATCCTGGTCCAGGCCCGGCCTGCGGGGCCGACCTGCCATCTGGGGACCATCACGTGCTGGGGCGATGATCCAGGCCCCGGCCTCGCCTTTCTGGGCCGGCTTGGCCGCATTATCGATCAGCGCGCGGATGAGGGCGGCGAGGCGAGCTACACCGCCAAGCTCCTGAGCTCCGGCATCGCCAAGATCGCCCAGAAAGTTGGCGAGGAGGGCGTGGAGACCGCGCTCGCCGCGGTGGGCGAAAGCGATGCGGCGCTGCTGGGCGAAGCCGCCGATCTGGTCTTCCACCTGATGGTGCTTCTGAAAGCCCGCGGGCTCAGCCTGGGCGACGCCGCCAATGTGCTGAAGGCGCGGCGCGAAGATTAAGGGTTGAGGCGGGGTTCCGGCGCCCGTTCAATATCGGCGCTATCAATAATATAGCAGCCATGGTATAAAATTCTCGATCCGCCCGAAGCAGCAAACATGCTCCAAGGTCCGGATCAGACACCCGGCATTCTTTGCATTCGCCGCAAACCCATCCGGGTTTGTTCTTCGCGCTGCTGCGCGATCCGGCTGACGGCCTGCATGAAATGAGCCGGGCTCAAAGTCCTTGAAAGGACCTGACATGACGCTTGAAAGTCTCCTTATCATGCTTCTGGTCGGCGCTGTCGCCGGCTGGCTCGCCGGGGTTATCGTCAAAGGCTATGGCTTCGGCCTCATCGGCAATATTGTGGTTGGCATTGTCGGCGCGTTCCTGGCCGGCCTCTTGTTTCCGCAGCTCGGCTTCTCCATCGGTTCTGGCATTGCCGGGGCCATCATTCACGCCCCCATTGGCGCGGTGATCCTGCTTCTGCTGCTGCGCCTGATCCGGCGTTAGAGCCGCCGCCCGCACGCCGGGCTTGCCTATCGCCGCATAGCAGACAAGGCTGACCCCCTGACATTCTGAAGGGGGACGGCATGGCGGGTGAAGAAAAGCTGGAGCGGCAGATCACGGCCCGGGGCATCTGGCTCCTGGCCGTGAACGGCATGATCGGGGCAGGCATTTTTGCGGTTCCGGCTGGCGCTTTCGCACTCGCGGGGGTGTGGAGCCCGCTGGTCTATGTGGCCTGCGCCGTGCTGTTGGGCCTCATTGTCGCCTGCTATGCCGAGCTCGCCAGCCGGTTCAGTTCCACCGGCGGGCCGGTGCTCTACATGCGCACGGCCTTTGGCAAGTTCGCCGGGTTTGAAGCGGGCCTCGCCGTCTACGCCACGCGCATCACGGCGTTCGCCGCCAATGTGAATTTGATGGTCGCATCCATCGCCTTTTTCATACCGGCGCTGGCGGACGGGCCTTTGCGCATACTGGCCATTATCGCGATCATCGCCGTGCTGGCGGGGATCAATATGGCCGGCGCCAAACCGGCCATGCGCGCCATGGGCCTTCTAACCATCCTCAAATTCCTGCCGCTTCTGGCCATTGCGATGGTCGGGCTGTTTCACATCGATCCTTCGCTCTTCCCGGACAACTCGCTGGGCTTTCCTGAAAGCGCGCAGTGGAGCGCGGCCATTCTCCTCGTCATCTACGCCTTCGTGGGCTGGGAATCGGCCGTCATCCCGGCGGGCGAGACGCGCGAGCCGGGACGGGCCATGCCCCACGGCCTGTTCTGGGCGCTGGCCGTGGTGGCCTTGCTCTATGTGGTCATCCAGATCGTGTGCGTGGCGGTGGTGCCCGACCTCGCCAATTCCGACCGCGCGCTGGTGGACGCTGGCGCCATCCTGTTCGGGCCAGCCGGCGCGCTGCTGATCACGCTCGGCGTCATCGTCTCGGTGGGCGGCAATATCACCGGCACGGTGGTGACCACACCGCGCCTGACCTATGCGCTGGCGCTGGAAAAAACTTTGCCGGCCTGGTTCGGCAAGGTCGATGACCGCACCCATGTGCCGGTCAATTCCATCGCCTTCTTCGCGGTGCTGGCCGCCCTTCTGGCGATTGTCGGCGATTTCTTTGCGCTGGCGGCGATGAGCGCGTTCGTGCGCGTGATCATCTATGTGGGCTGCATTCTGGCCATGCCGCGGGTGAGGGCGATCCCGTCCGAAACCGCAAGCCCCATGCGCCTGCCGCTGGGCTGGACGATTCCCGTGCTGGCGGTGCTGGGCTCGCTGGTGCTCCTCAGCCAGGTGCCCCTGCGCTCCATGGCGATCACCGCCGCCTTCCTCGTAGCGGGCGGCGTGCTGTACCTGGCGATGCAGTGGGTGAACCGGGGGAGGGGTTGAGGGCGGGCCGCAGCGTCCTGGCTCAAGCCGGTTTTCGTCCTTTACGCCCTATCTTGGTCGCTGACGGTCCACCCCGGCTTTGACGGCCTGAAACCAGGCCTCGCGGTTGGGTGAATGAACCGGTTCCAGGCTCGAAAAGGTCCATTTTTAGGGGGCGAATTCTGCGGGGCTTTTTAATTCAATGGGATAGGTGGCTTTTCCCGAGTCTGGCCTATTCTCTTACCCTGCAGATCGCCACAAGCTGAAAGCCTCTTGGCCCTGCAAATGGCCAAGAGGCTTCTCAGTCACCAGTAAATGAGCCTACCAGCCGAAGCGCATTCCGGCGCGTGCGCCGACCCTGCCGGTGTCGGCGCCGACACCCAGGGCGCCGTTGAACGACACCTGGGTATTGATGCGCGCCGCGCCGGAGAAGGCGAAGGCGTTGGCGCTGTCATAGAAGCCCCAGTTGGCGCTGACCGCGTAGCGCTCGCCCTGCTCAAGATGGGTGACGCCGGCCATGGCCATGGCCACAGCGGCGCCGTCGACGGCCACGCGCATCCGGGAGTCCAGCTGACCGACCTGACTCTGCAGTTGGTCCACATCGGTGCGCAGGATCGAGACATTGTTCTCGATCCCCACGAAGCGAAGCTCGGCCTGCGGGCTGATCGCCGGCGCATCGGCGAAGGCGAGATCGCGCACGCCGGGCGATCCGTCAAGCGTTCCGCGCCCGCCCGGCGCGTAGGGCCTGTTGCCTTCCGGCGTGACCGGCTGGCTGGCGTCGAGCATCTCTCGTCCGCCCTCGGCGCCGGGCCGGGCGTCGGACTGGCCCGGGGTCTCGGCCTGCGCCAGCAGCACGGACGGGTCCCCGCCATTCTGCATCATGGCCATCATCTGGCTTTGCATGGCTTGCATCTGCGCCATCTGGGCCTCAAGCGCCTGAACGCGGCTGTTCAGGACCTGGTTTTCAGCTGTGACGGCGTCATTCTGCGCGCGCAGCGCCGCTACCTCTGCTGTCGCCCCCGCTGACTGACCCGCCGGCGCCGCGCCGCCCATGGCGACCGATGCGCCGCCGGACGGAGCGTTTGTGGACGCTGACATGCCGCCGCCCCCGGAGAAGTTGGAGACATGCATCCGCCTCAGCGACCCCGACCCGTCCGCGATCACCAGCCATTCGGCGCTGGTGACGGTGTTGTGCGCCGAGAGCAGGCCCGGGAAGGTGTAGATCGACTGGGCGCGGCCGAACACGAACTGTTCAGCCATGCTGGTCACCGCCCCGAAGCCCAGGGCCAGTGAGTTGGAATGGGACGCCCGGGACTCCCGGCCGAACGCCATGGAATTGCCCCCTGTGGCGCGCGCATCCCAGCCAAAGGCGAGCGAGAAATTCCCGATCGCCTGGGCAGTGTTCCCGATCGCCAGCGCGCTGAGGCCTTCAGAGCGCGCATTGGCGCCAAACGCAAAGGCGTTGTTGGCGGTGGCCTGCGCCCCGACCCCGAACGCGATGGAGCTGATGCCGCTTGATGTGGTGTTGAGGCCGAGCGCGAAGGCGTTATTGCCCGTCGCCTGCGCGCCCGCGCCGATGGCGGTGGAGCTGATGCCGCTGGACACCGCGTCCCTGCCCAGGGCGAAGGCGTTGGTATTGCTTGCCTCGGCGTTCAAGCCCATGGACAGGGAGCCGGTTCCGGTCGACAGCGCGCCGCGGCCAAAGGCGAACGCGTTATTGGCGGTGGCGCTGGCCTCCAGCCCGATGGCCGCCGAGGAATTGCCGCTGGCGTTCGATTCAAAACCAAGCGCGATCGCGCGGAAATCGCTGGCCGATGCACCCTCGCCGATGGCGATCGCCTGGCCCTGGGTCGCAGAGGCGTCGGCGCCGATCGCGATCACGCCGGCCCCGCCGGACGCATCGGCGCGCGCGCCAATAGCCAGATTGTTCTGGCCGCTCGACGCGCTGGAGTCGCCAAACGCCATCGCGCCGGTGCTGGACGCCGCAGCGTCCCGCCCGATTGCGACGGTCTGGCTGTTGTTCGCCGCCGCGCCCGACCCCAGCGCAAGGGCGCCGGTCCCTGACGCGCTGGCGTCATCGGTTGCGTTGATCACCAGGAACGGGTTCCCGGCTTCAGCAATGGCGGCTGCCACCTGCCCCACCGTGGCGGCATCGCTGGCGTTCACGCCGTCAGCGATATTGACGAGGCGGCGCAGATTGCCGTCCGACCCGAAGGAGACGGTATTGGCCTGATCAGCGACCGAGTTCCGTCCGATGGCGATGGCGTCTTCCGCGCTGGCCACCGCGCCATAGCCCAGCGTCACCGCGCCGTTGGCGATGGCGCGTGAATCGATGCCGAATGCGATGGCTTCAGAAATGGCAGGCGTTTCGCTGTCATAATTGCATTCGTCCAATGAGGCGGCGCCACTATTGACGATGATCGGCTGTCCAGAACCATCGAGCGCAGGAACCCCGCAGCCCGCAACAGCGCCGGAGCCGATGGCGATATTCAGGTCGCCAAACGCATGGGTATTGCTACCCAAAGCAGAGGCCCTAAGGCCTGTGGCTATCGCAGAGCGTCCCAGTGCTGTTGTGCGCAACCCTTCCGCTCTTGCATTGCCGCCCAGAGCGACGCCGTCCAGGCTTGCGAAGCTTGCAAAGCCCAGCGCCGTGGCGCGATGGCTGTCAGCGCGTGCCCCAAAGCCTGCGGCAAGCGCATAATCACCGAAGGTTCCTGCAATGGTGTTTCCCGTAGATTGTGGGTCGTAAAACGCAGTGCCGATCGCCACCGAACGAAAACCCTCGGACACTGAAAAACTTCCCAAGGCAGTGCTTCTGTCGCCCCTGGCGGAGGCGGCCCGTCCGATCGCAACGCCTTGCAGACCCTCGCTAATTGCTATGGATCCCAAAGCAGTTGAGTAAAGACCTATCGCACCGGCGGCCTCACCCAGCGCCAGGCCGCCTTCGCCCCAAGCATAGGCATCGTATCCGATTGCTATTGTAAAGTTACCACCCGCCGACGCTGCACGGCCAACGGCCAGTGACGCTGTGCCGCCCGCCGTGGCCAGACTGCCCAATGCTGTCGAGCGCTCGCCGGAAGCGCCGCTATCAGCGCCGAATGCGGAGGCGTTCTCGCCACTAGCGCTGGCGTCTTGCCCAAAGGCGGAGGCGGACTCGTTCGAAGCAACAGCTCTGAGTCCGACGGCCGTGGCGAAGTCGCCCGAGGCGTCAGCGTTGCGCCCAATAGCCGTGCTGCCAAGGCCGGTCGCGCTGGCTTCATACCCGAAGGCGGAGGCGTCGTCGTCCGTGGCTTCGGCGTCGCGCCCGACGGCCGTGGTGAAATCGCCTGACGCGGACGCGCTACGGCCAATGGCCGTGCTGGAATTACCGCTCGCACTGGCTACAAACCCAAAGGCTGACGAGCTACCACCCGAGGCGGACGCGCTGCCGCCAACGGCAGTACTCCCACCGCCACTCGCCTCGGCCTCGACGCCACACTGCAATCGCGCTGCGATGCCGCCGTTTACTTGGCACTCCGGACCTGTGTTGGCGGACATTGGAGCGGACACGAACGGCGCTGCGTCCTGGCCGCCAAGATATCCGTTCAGCAGCCCTGACAGATTGAACCCGTGGGCTGGCCTCAGCTCATGTTCTGCGTCCGGGCGGTGCGGGTGAGTGACCCGGATGCCGCCCGCCGCGGCTGACGCCGCGCTGTCATCGGCGAGGGCTTCGGCATCGCCGCCGCCATCGGGATGAAGGACCCCGGCACGTGTTTCGCTGACCTGCGCGTTCGTGCGCACGCCGGCATTCTGCCCGCTGAGGCCGTGTGTATGGTCATCTGCAGATTCCGCATCTAATAATGCACTTGTGCTATAACTTGAATAAGCGATGCTAGGATAGAGCGCATTTCCAATAATAAAGATCGCCGCGCCTGATAACAGGCATGATTTCATTCCGTTCATGACAGCCTCCCCGATTCCAGCAAACAACCCTTACGCGGAGTTAATCAAACGCGGCTATTCAAAGTCAATTGGAAATTAGGCTTTTGCATAAAATCCTGTTTTCATTTGTTTATCGCGTTCAGCGCGCCATCCTGGCAGGCTGTGCGCGAACTGGCCGGACACACGGCGGACCCGCACCAATCTCTATGGCTGGAGCTGAATCCGTGGGCAGTGGCGGCGCTGGCGCTCTGGATTGGCCGTCTGCAAGCGCATTGGCGCACCCATAAGACGGCCAGACTGGCAGAGCGCGTGCTGCGTGGTTTCCACAATATCGAAAACCGCGATGCGGGGCTGACCCTTGCCGAAAGCCGGCTCTGGCGGCGGCTTGTCGGTCCGGCCGGGCAAAAACGGGCGCCGCGTTCTGTCCGACATGTCGTGTCATGCGAAAGGCGCAAACGAAAGCAACTTGGTTGATCGCGCGTGATGCCAAAACAATCAACGCTTTATTGTGAAATCCATTTGGGTTAGTCGAGGCCACCGATCATGTTATGCGCACGCCGTTTACAAGTTATTAAAATATGTTATTGCGCCAATTTCATGGATGAGGAGGCAAAGGCATGAACAGTAAGCGGCTTGTTTGGTCGTGCGCCCCCCAAGGGGGGCTTTGGTTATTAAACCCAGCTGCAATTTCGGTTTTAAAAGCTGCCGCAGCCGATATCGAGGGGGCGAATTAT
>JAIUMW010000130.1 GCA_022565365.1 Oceanicaulis sp. | reverse complement strand
GGCGTTACCCACACCAAAGTCATCCGCCGTGTGGGCACGCCAAAGCGCCCGCGCCAGTGGTGGGGCGCCCAGCTGGGCGGGCGCACTAGCACTAACACGGGCGCGAGTACTGGCGCGGCCGCGCCCGTCGATGTGGCCTCCAGCCTGACCGCCGCGCCCGGATCAAACGGGCGCTGAACCTGGCGCCGAGCCCGCTGCCGGCCGGGGCGTTTGCGTTGACCCTGCGCAGCGCAGCTCCCCTGTGGACGCGAGCGCTAATCTGGCCGCAGCCCCGCAAATGAAGCGCTGCGTGCGCCGGGCCGTGACGCCGTCTCGGTCGTTGACCGCACCCGGCGGGCGCTCAGCGCCTCGGCGACATGAATGCGGCGCACCGCGTCGGCCCCGTCGATATCGGCGATGGTGCGCGCCACGCGCAAAATGCGGTGATAGGCCCGCGCCGTCAGCCCCATGGCCTCGCTGGCGCGCGCCAGCAGATCGCGCCCGGCGGCGTCGGGCGCCGTGGCCGTATCCAGCCGGTCGCCGGACAGACGGGCATTGAGCCCGCCGCGATCCGTCTGCGCCGCGCGGGCCCGGGCGACCCGGGCGGCGGCCTCGGCCGTGCCCTCGGGCGCGGGCGGCAAGGCGAGATCGGCGGGCGTCACCGGCGGCACGTCGATCTGCAGGTCGATCCGGTCCATCATCGGTCCCGACACCCGCGCCTGATAGCTGTCCACGCAGCGCGGGCCGCGCCCGCAGGACTGGCCGTTCTGCCCCGCCCAGCCGCACCGGCAGGGATTCATCGCCGCAATCAGCTGAAAGCGGGCCGGAAAGGTCACGCGTTGATTGGCGCGCGCCACGGCGATCTCTCCGGTTTCCAGCGGCTGGCGCAAGCTGTCGAGCACCTGGGGGTGAAATTCGGGCAGTTCATCCAGAAACAGCACGCCATGATGGGCCAGCGAGGCCTCGCCCGGCTTGATGCGTGAACCACCGCCCACCATGGCCGCCATGGAGGCTGAATGGTGCGGCGCGCGGAAGGGACGCGTGCGCGACAGCCGCCCGCGCTCCACGAGGCCGGCCACGGACTGGATCATGGACACTTCCAGCAATTCGCGCGCATCCAGCGGCGGCAACAGGCCCGGCGCGCGCGCCGCCAGCATGGATTTGCCCGCGCCCGGCGGGCCGATCATGAGAAGATTGTGCCCGCCCGCCGCCGCGATCTCCAGCGCGCGCTTGGCGGTTTCCTGCCCGCGCACATCGCGCAGATCAGGGATCGGGCCGCCCTCAATAAGATCGCCGGGCGCAGGCCGGGCGATCACCTGCCCGCCCTTGAAATGATTGACCAGCGCGATGAGCGAGGCGGGCGCCAGTATTGGCAGGTCGCCGCCCGCCCAGGCCGCTTCGGGCCCGCAGGCTTCGGGACAGATGAAGCCCAGATCCATCTCGCTGGCGAGCATGGCCGCCGGCAGCGCGCCGGGACAGGGCGCGATGGAGCCGTCCAGCCCCAGCTCGCCCATCACCAGATGCCCTTCCAGCACGTCGCGCGGCAGCACGCCCACCGCGGCCATCAGCCCCATGGCGATGGGCAGGTCATAATGGGCGCCCTCTTTCGGCCGGTCAGCCGGGGCGAGATTAACGATGAGCCGCTTGTGCGGCAGCGCCAGTCCGATGGCCGCAAATGCTGCGCGGATGCGCTCCCGGCTCTCGGCCACCGCCTTGTCGCCGAGCCCGACGACGGAGAAATTCGGCTGGCCGCCCGCGATCTGCACCTGCACATCAACCGGGCGGGCGACCGCGCCCTCGAACGCGGCGGAATAGGTCTTGAAACTCATGACGCACCGGCCCTCCAGCCATCCGTCCTGAAGCAGATATCCACAGATCTGCCTTCAAATAGCGATCAAAGCAGGAACAAGTATGGAACAGAGGCGGCGCGCCGTCAACCATCAAGGGAAAAAATCTTAATGAACGTCCTGTAGCGGGAGTTTCTGTGCTTTGGCCCCGCCCCGCTTCAGCCGGGAGCCGGCTCGCCGCGGGCCACCGCGTCGCACTGTTCGGCGCGCAGTTCGCCGCGCGGGGGCAGGTCGGGAGCCTCGCCGCCTGTGCGCACCAGCACTACCACGCGCTCCACGCCATTGACCAGAGCGGCGTGCCGGGCGGCGCGCTCACGCTCATCCGCGTCACGGGCGAAGCCCAGCAGGTAAACAACGCCCTGATGGGTCTCGATATTGAAGTTCACCGACCGCACCGAGCGGTCGCCCGCCAGCCGGGTGCGCAGGCGCTGGGTAATCCAGACATCGCTCGCGCCACGCCGGAAGCCGCGTCCCTCGCCCACCTCGATATGATTGGCGACGCTGCGTACGGCCGGCCCCGACCAGGCGAGACATTCGGCATAGGCCTTGTCGATCTCGCGCGGCGCGGTTCCGCCAAGAAAGGCGACGCCTTCGGTGACCTCCACATCCACCCCGGACAGATCAAAACCTTCAGCGCGCAGCATGGCGGACTTGATGGCGATGGACGTGTTGGTGTCATCGATCTGGCGCACGGCCGAGCGCTGTTCCTGCACAGCGGCGCAGGCCGGCAGCGCGACAAGGCAGGCGGCGAGGACGAGAAGCTGTCGAAGGGTCATGATGATCAAACCTGTCCGGGCGCATGGCGCACGCCCCCCCGCGCGCCAGCATGCCGGGCGCTTCGCCAAAAAGCCGTTAACGCCCTGTTGACCCTGCGCCCCCTCCCTCTCAGAGCAGATCGCGCAGGCCCGGCGCATCGGCGTCGAACGCGCCTGCCCGCCGCACTGGCCAGCGCCAGGGCGCGATGACAATCAGATCATAGCGCGGCTGCAAATGGGCGAGATCGGCGCGCCGCCCCTGCCAGAGCGAGCCGGCGCGGATCAGACGGGCGCGCTGGCGAGGGCTGACCGCCTCCAGCCCGGCGTTGAGGCTGGCGCGTTCCTTGACCTCGATAAAGGCCAGCACCGCGCCGCGCCGCGCCACCAGATCCAGTTCGCCCGCCGCCGTGCGCGCGCGCCGTCCCAGAATGCGCCAGCCGCCAAGCTGCAGCCATAGCGCGGCCAGCGCCTCGGCTCGCCGGCCCCGGCGCTCGGCGGCGCGGCGGCGCTTGCGGCTCAAAACCCGCCCTCCGCGGGCGCGCACGGTTGCCCCGCCCGCGCCGCGCGGCTAGCTTCGCATCGCGAGGGGCGCGCCTCAGGGCGGGCGGACAAACAGGACGGAATGAGCATCATGACAGCGCCAGTTTCCATCAGTGCGCGCCTGCGGCCAAGTCTTGCCGGCGCGCTTGTCACGATCGCCGCCCTGGCGCTGACCGCTGGCGGCGCGACCACGCCAGCCAATCAGCTCCCCGCCGGGCCGGGGCGCCCGGTGGTCGGCGAGCCGCCCCAGCCGGCCACGGCGGCGGCGGACATGACACAGCGCGTTTATACGCCGGCGCATCTGGCCGGCCGCGAGCGCGAGCTGGTGCGGGTCGGCCTGCTGCTGCCCTTTGGTTCGCGCAGCTCTGGCGCCCGCGCCGAGGCGTCCCAGCTTCTGCGCGCGGCCGAGATGGCTCTGTTTGAGCAGGGCGAAGCGACCCTGCTGCTGCTGCCCAAGGATACCGGCGGCACGGCGGAAGGCGGACGCGAAGCGGCCGAATCGGCCATCGCGGACGGCGCCGATCTGATCATCGGCCCGCTGTTCAGCGCCGCCGCCGAAGCGGTGGGCGAATTGGCCCGCGCGGCGCGCATTCCCGTGATTGCGTTTTCCACCGATGCCTCGGTGGCCGGGGACGGGCTCTATCTGTTGAGCTTCCCGCCCGAGGAAGAAGTGCGCCGCGTGACAGAGTATGCGCTGGATCAGGGCGCCACGCGCTTTGCGGCGATGACGCCGGACAGCGCCTATGGCCAGCTGGCGCGTGACACCTATGCCGCCACTATCGGCGCCCGGCTCGGGTTCGATCCGATGCCGGAAGTCTCATCGGTGACCCTGCCCCAGGCCGACGGCGCGCCCGCAGATGCGGCGCCGCGCACGGTGGAGCGCAGCTTCCGCACCGGTTTGGTGGGCAGTGAGACCTATGGCGGCGGCGTGGACTCCATGACCCAGGCCGCGCGCCGGCTCGCGCGCCTTGGCGTGGAGCGTCTCGACCCGCGCCGGGCGGCGACCATGAGCGGCGCCAACTGGCAGCCCTCGCCGGGCTCGCCCTTCCAGGTGGTGCTGTTGCCTGAAGGCGGCGACCGTCTGCGCATGCTGGCGCCGGTATTGGTGTTTCAGGATATCGATCCGCTGCTGGTCAAATTTATCGGCACCGGCCTGTGGCGCGATAGCAGCCTGACGCGTGAGACCGCGCTCGCCCATGGCTGGTTCGCCAGCGCCGAACCTGAGGCGCGCGGCCGGTTTGAACGGGCCTATCAGTCGGTCTATCGCGACTCGCCCTCGCGTCTGGCGGGCCTCGCTTATGACGCGGTGACGCTGACGGCGATGATGGCGCGCGAGCCCGGGCGCGGCGATGCCCGCCGCTTCATCGAGCAGCCGGGCGGATTTAATGGCGTGGACGGGCTGTTCCGCTTCCGCCCCGACGGCACGATCGAGCGGGCGCTGGCGGTCTATACGATTCAGGGCGGCCAGTTCCGGGTGATCTCCCCGGCGCCGGAGCAGTTCGACGGCGCGCCCCGGCCCCGCGCGATGGACCGCACCGGGCCGAGCTGAGCCCTGTTCCGTCCGTTTCAAGCGCCGCTGGCCACGCCCAGCGCCCACTCCTCACACACGTTTTCGTCCGGCTCTGAGGCCGCGCGGCGGGCGCGCTCGTCCCCGAACCGGGCCGGGTCCAGCCGGGAGAGCGCCCAGACCGCTGCGCCGCGCACCAGCGCGCTGTCATCATCGAGACGCGCCACAACGGCGTCCGAAAGATCCGCCGCACCGGAATTGCCCAGCGCATAAAGCACGTTGCGTACAAACCGCTCCCGCCCGATGCGCTTGACCGGCGAGGCTGTGAACAGCGCCCGGTACGCCGCGTCATCCAGTGCGCTTAGCCCGGCGAGCGTGAGCCCCGTCAGGCTCTCGCGCGGGTGGAAGGCGATTTCGGCGCTGACTTGCGCAAATTTGTTCCACGGACACACCGCCAGGCAGTCATCACAGCCATAGATGCGATTGCCCATCAGAGGCCGCAGATCGCGCGCCACCGCGCCCTTGTGCTCGATTGTGAGGTAGGAGATGCACAGCCGCGCATCGAGCTGATAGGGGGCGGGGAAGGCGTTGGTGGGGCAGATATCCAGGCAGGCCCGGCACGAGCCGCAATGATCGGCCTCGGGCGCGTCGGGGGTGAGATCGGCCTCGGTGAGCATCACGCCCAGAAACAGCCAGGAGCCGAAGGACCGGCTGACCAGATTGGTGTGCTTGCCCTGCCAGCCGAGGCCGGAGCGTTCGGCCAGCGGCTTTTCCATCAGCGGGGCCGTGTCGACAAACACTTTCACCGCGGCGCCGGTCTCGGCGTGGAAGGCGCGCGCTAGCGCTTTGAGGCGTTTTTTGAGCACATCATGATAATCGCGGTTTTGCGCATAGACCGAGATCACCGGCTCGCGGGTCTGTTTCAGCGCCTCCAGCGGATCGCTGTCCGGCCCATAATCGAGCCCCACCACCACAGCCGATTTCGCCTCCGGCCACATGGCGGTGGGGTGGACGCGCCGCTCGAGCGTCTCCGCCATCCAGTCCATGGACCCGTGCCGGTCCGCCTCGACAAAGGTGCGCAAGTGATCGCCCGCCTCCCACGGCTCATCGGCGCGCGCGATATGGGCGGTGGAGAAGCCGGCTTCCAGCGCGAGGGTCCGGGCGCGGGCGGCGAGGGATTGAGGGTTAGCGGTCATGTGAGCTCACCAAGATCAGCCCACACTGTCTTCCCGGCTGACCGGAGGGAGAGCCGGGATCCATCTACCAACCCTGTCTGCCGCCTGAACGGTGGAGATGCGCCGGGATGGGTCCCGGATATGGGCTGCGCCCATTCCGGGAAAACAAGGGGACGGGTCAGAAATCCAGATCCTGATAGCCGTCCACGGGGGGCAGGCCGGGCAGGCGGTCGGCCAGGATGGGGCGGAAGGAGGGGCGGCATTTGATGCGCTGATACCACGCCTTGGCCGCCGGGTGCGACTCCCAGGATGCCTCGCCGATATAATCCACGCACGACAGATGCGCTGCGGCTGCAATGTCCGCCAGCGAAAAGCGCGGGCCCGCCAGGCCCTCGCGGGCGTCCAGAAGGGCGTCGATATGGGCCAGATGCCAGCGCAGCGCCTCGCGCCCGGCGCGGATATTGGCCGGCTCGGGCGCGCCCAGACCCTGCAGGCGTTTTTCGATCTTTTCGTGCAGCAGGAAGGCGTTCACCTCGGCGTCGAAAATCGTGTCGAACCAGTCCATCAGCCGGCGCGCCTCGGCCCGCTCGATGGCGCCGCCCGGCAGGAGAGACGGATCGGGGCTCACCTCTTCGAGATATTCCAGAATGGCGCGCACGCCGCAGGCGGCCACGCGCACGCCAGTCTCGTCAGCCAGCTCCAGAACGGGCGGCAGGCCGGACGGATTGCGCGAGGCCAGCGGCCCGTCCGGGTCCCAGGGTGAGGCGTCCATCAGATCAAAGGCCAGCGCCTTTTCAGCCAGCGCCAGGCGCACCTGGCGCGAGGCGGGATCAAGCGCGAAATGATACAGGCGCAAACGGGCCGTCACGACGCCCCCAGCACATCCTGCATGGAATAGAGACCGGCGGGGCGGCCTTTCAGCCACAGCGCGGCCGTGACGGCGCCGCGCGCAAAGACGAAGCGGTCAAACGCCCGGTGGGTCACGCTGATTTCCTCGAACGCGGCCAGAAAGCGCGCTTCGTGCTCGCCGACCACGCCGCCGCCGCGTATCGCCGCAAACCCGATTTCGCCTGCAGGACGTGCGCCGCCCGTACGCGGCCGGCTGAACGTAGCGGTTTGATCGAAATCGACCCCGCGCGCCCGGGCTGCGGCCCGGCCCAGCGACAGGGCGGTCCCAGAGGGCGCATCGGGCTTGGCGCGGTGATGGGTCTCGACAATCTCCAGATCAAATTCGCCCTCGGGCAGAAGCCGGGCGGCCTCGGCCGCCAGCCGCTCCAGCACCGCCACGCCCAGAGAGAAATTGCTCGCCTGCAGCACCGGGATCGCGCGCGCAGCCGATTCCACGGCGGCCTGCTGGTCAGGGGTCAGCCCGGTGACGCCGGTCACCAGGCCCGGCCCGCCAGCGTCCGCCAGGCGCGCGGCCATGGCGGCGGTGAAAATCGGCTGGCTGGCGTCAATCACCATGTCCGCGCCTGCGCACGACTCTTCCAGTGACACCCCGGCTTCCAGTCCGATATAGCCGCGCCCGGCGATTTCGCCGGCGTCCGCGCCGCGATACACCGAATCAGCGCTGACCAGCGCGCCGGTGAGCTCGGTATCCAGGCGGCGCAAGACTTCATGGGCGATGGTCCGCCCCAGACGCCCGGACACTCCGGCGACGCAGACTTTCAATGGCGTGTCAGACATGGCGGCCCTTCGCAGAACTACAGGTCTGTGATGGGCCGATACGGTGAAGAAACCGTATCCCGCCCGATATCGGGCGCGCGATCACGCCCCGGGTCTTGGCCCGTCCGGGTGGTCGTCGCCGCGCACTTCGTCCCAGAAGCGGCGCACCTTGCGGAAGAAGCCGTCGCTTTCGGGATTGCAGCCCTCGCCGGAGATGTCGCAGAACTCGCGCAGGATTTCCTTCTGGCGCTCGGTCAGCTTGCGCGGGGTTTCGACGAACACTTCCACGAACATGTCACCGCGCGCGCCGCCGCCATTGAGGCGCACCATGCCCTTCTGCTTCAGGCGCATGCGCTCGCCGGTCTGGGCGCCGTCAGGGATTTTGATCTGCACCTTGCCGCCATCAATGGTCGGCGCGTCGATCGTGCCGCCCAGTGCAGCGGTGACCATGGGCACAGCGGCGCGGCAGTAGAGATTGGGTCCGTCGCGCTCAAAGATATCGTGGGGGCGTACCGAGACGAAAATATACAGATCGCCGCGCGGCCCGCCCTGGGACCCGGCCTCGCCCTCGCCGGACAGGCGGATGCGCATGCCGTCCTCGACGCCCGCCGGGATCTGGACGCGCAGATCGCGCATCTGGCGCACGCGGCCCGCGCCGTCACATGCCTTGCACGGCGATTCCACATAGGAGCCTCGGCCGCCGCAGGTGGGGCAGGTCTGCTCCATGGTGAAGACGCCCTGGGTGCGCCGTATGCGGCCGGTGCCGGAGCAGGTCTCGCAGGTGGTCACCCCGGTGCCCGGCTCGGCGCCGGAGCCGTCGCAACGCTCGCAGGTCACGGTGGTGGGTACGCGGATGGTGGCGTCCTTGCCGCGGAAGGATTCCTCCAGCGTGATCTCCATGTCATAGCGCAGGTCCGAGCCGCGCGCCGGTCCGCGCCGCGCGCCGCCGCCACCGCGCCGGCCCATGCCGAAGGCGTCGCCGAACACCTGCTCGAAAATATCGGCGAAATCGGCCGCCGACCCGGCTCCGGCGCCAAACGGTCCGCGACCCCCGCCGCCGCCATTCTGGAAGGCGGCATGGCCCATCCTGTCATAGGCGGCGCGCTTGT